>SKMM01000337.1 GCA_007121055.1 Paracoccaceae bacterium
AACATCAGCACCAGCGCGCCGAGGAAGGTCATGATGGCCACGAACAGGTCTTCGGGGCCGTGGTGGGCGACCTCGCCGATTTCCTCGAGGTCCTTTGTGAGGCGGCCGACGAGGTGGCCGGTCTTCTGGTCGTCGAAGAAGCCGAAGGAGAGGCGCTGGAGATGCTCGAAGGCGCGGCGGCGCATCTCGGTCTCGATGGCGATGCCGAGGACATGGCCCCAGTAGGTGACGACGACCATCAAGCCGGTGTTGATGAGGTAGATGACCAGCAGCCCCGCCGCCGCGAGCGCGATCAGCCCCCAGTCACCCTGCGGCAGAAGCGTGTCCACGAAGGCCCGCACGGCGAAGGGGAAGCTGAGCGCCAGGAGCCCCGAGAGCACCGCGCAGCCGAAGTCGATCATGAACAGCCGCTTGTGCGGCGCGTAGTAGGAGAAGAAGTCGCGCAGCATGGGGTGGGCCTCCGGGGGGTGTGGCGGAGCATAGGGGGGCGCCCGGGGAGGGCAAGGCTTGCGCCGGGGCGGGGCGCGGGGAACAGTGGCGGGGCACGTCACGCTCAGGGAGGAGCCCATGACACCGACCACCCGCCTGCGCGCCACTGTGGCGCTGGGGCTTGTTGCGCTGGCCACGCCGGCGGCGGCCGAGGACGCCTGCCGGGCGCTGGCCGATCTGCGGATCAACGATGTCAACCTGCTGTCGGCGGTGCCGGTGGCGGTGACCGACGATCTGCCGGCCTTCTGCTCGGTCCGGGGCTATGTCCGGCCGGCGATCAACTTCGAGATCCGCCTGCCCGAGGACTGGAACGGCGGGTTCTACATGGCCGGCTGCGGCGGGTTCTGCGGGCAGCTTCTGTCGGACGCGCCGGGCTTCGTGAACGCCATGAACCACGGGCTGCGGCGGGGCTATGCGGCGGCCACCATGGACGGCGGCCATTGGGGGGCCAATTCGGTCGATGCGCGCTGGGCGCTGCACAACCGCGTGGCCGAGGTCGACTGGGGCGAGCGGGCGGTGCGGGTCACCGCCGAGCTGGCGCAACAGGTGATCGCCGAATTCTACGGCGACGCGCCGAGCCCGCGGATCTTTGCCGGCTGTTCGACGGGCGGGCGACAGGCGCAGATGCTGGCCCAGCGCTCGCCGGGCCTGTTCGACGGCATCCTGAACGGCGCGCCGGCGATGGACTACACCGGCCTCGTGGGCAGCTGGATGGCCAGCGTCGTGCAGGCCAACACCGACGCCGAGGGCGGTCGCATCATCGGGCCGGGGGATGTGGCGCTGATCCGCGACCATGTGCTGGCGCAATGCGACGCCGCCGACGGGCTTGAGGACGGGCTGATCTCGGACCCCGACGCCTGCACCGTGGACTGGGCGCCCATCGCCTGCGGGGAGGGGACAAACGAACCCTGCCTGTCCCAGGCCCAGGTCGACACGCTGGTGGCCTGGACCGAGACGGGGGCGGTGACCTCGGACGGCGAAAGCCTCTATCCTGCCACGGTGCCGCTGGGCTCCGAGCCGTTCTGGGGCCTGTGGCTGACGGGGTTCGAGGGCGGCGGCGGCGGCCTCGTGCCGGTGTTCAACCAGGGCTTCCTGCAGTTCATGGCCTTCCGCGACGACCCGGGCGAGGCCTTCAGCTCGATGGATTTCGATGTCGACATCCACCCGGAGCAGCTCGCCTTCATGGCCGCGATCTACAACGCCGACGCGCCGGACCTGAGCGGCTTCGCCGAGGCCGGGGGGCGGATGATCACCTGGCACGGGCTTGCCGATGCCATCGTGCCGCATGGCAAGACGGTGGCGTGGATGGAGGGGCTGCGCGATACGCATGGCGCGGATCTGGACGCGGTGAACCGGCTGTTCCTGATCCCCGGGATGGACCATTGTGGCATCCAGCCCGGGCCCGGCATCACCTCGGCCGGTTTCGATCCTCTGACCGCGCTGGAGGCCTGGCTGGAGACCGGCGAGGCGCCCGGGGCGCTGATGACCACCCGCCGCGATGCCGAGGGCGCGGTGGACTGGGAGCGCCCGGTCTGTGCCTGGCCCGCCCAAGCCGTGCATGACGGGACCGGCGACTGGCGCGAAGCCGACAGCTTCGCCTGCGTGGCCGACTGATGGCGCAAGGGGTGGGTCGGGCCCGGGTCAGGGATGGCCCCTTCAGGGGCCACCGCCGCAGGCGGCGCCGGAGGCGTCCTTTAGGCGGGCCCGACTCGCCCGCACGATTGACATGGCGCGTTGACGGGCAGGCCTGCCCGTCAACAGCCTCCCCAGCAAATCCCTCTCCGCGACCAGCCCACGCAGCCGCCGGGGCTGGACGCAGCCCGGTCCTTTTCCTATCTTCACGCTCAGGAATAGCATGAGGATCGCATGCCGCACCCACATCCCCCGGCCGAGGGCGAGCCGCTGATCCGCCCCTCCAGCGTCGACCACCCGCTCTACGAGCGCGTGGTGGAGGCTTGCCGCACGGTCTACGACCCCGAGATCCCGGTGAACATCTATGACCTGGGGCTGGTCTACACCATCGACATCTCCGACGATGGCGCGGTGCACATCGACATGAGCCTGACCGCACCGGGCTGCCCCGTCGCCGGCGAGATGCCGGGCTGGGTCGCCGACGCGGTGGAGCCGCTGGAAGGCGTGCGCCAGGTCGACGTGAACCTCGTGTGGGAACCGCCCTGGGGCATGGACCGCATGAGCGACGAGGCGAAGCTGGAACTGGGGTTCATGTGATGTTCGGCATTCCCGGCAAATCCCCCGTCACCCTGACCCCGCGGGCCGCCAGGCACATCGCCCGGCTGATGGCGCGCGACGGCACCGTGGGCCTGCGCATCGGCGTCAAGAAGGGTGGCTGCGCGGGCATGGAATACACCATGGACTACGCCACCGAGGCCGCCCCCCATGACGAGGTCGTCGAACAGGACGGCGCCCGCGTCCTGATCGCGCCCATGGCGCAGATGTTCCTGTTCGGCACCGAGATCGATTACGAGACGGGCCTGCTGGAATCCGGCTTCAAGTTCTCCAACCCCAATGTGGTCGAGGCCTGCGGCTGCGGCGAATCGGTCAAGTTCCGCGACGACGACGGCGAGGCGTCCCAAGCCGACCCGGGCGGCGTCCCCACCGGCCTGCGCGCCCCCGCCCGCTGAGAGCCCGCCCGCCGGGCCCGCCGCCGACCGCGCCCGCTGGGCCCACCCTCCGGGCCTGACGCCAGCCCCAGCCGCTGAGTCTCCCCCCGAGGACGCCCCTCCCCCGGGGCTGCCGCCCGGGACGTGGCCCCGCACCCGGACCACGGCGCAGGGTGCCGGCCTTTCCATCCCGGACCGCCTCGCCTAGTCTGCGGTGCGTCTGCAACAGGGGGATACCGCATGCGCCGCAAGCTCGCCGCCGGGAACTGGAAGATGCACGGCCTCGCCGCCGATCTGGCCGAGGCCGAGGCGGTCGCCCGTGACCACCCCCGGCCCGGCTGCGACGTGCTGATCTGCCCGCCCGCCACGCTGGTGGCCCGGGCGGTGGACCGGCTGTCGGGCGGCCCGGTGGCGGTGGGCGGCCAAGATTGCCACAAGACCGAGAAGGGCGCGCATACCGGCGATGTCTCGGCCGCCATGCTGGCCGATGCGGGCGCCACCCATGTCATCGTCGGGCATTCCGAACGCCGCGCCGACCATGGCGAAACCGACGCGGATGTCGCCGCCAAGGCCACGGCCGCCCATGCCGCCGGCCTGATCGCCATCATCTGCCTGGGCGAGACGGAGGCCCAGCGCGATGCGGGCGAGACGCTGGCGGTGGTGGCGGCGCAGCTTGCGGGCTCCCTGCCCGAGGGGGCCACGGCGGCCAATACCGTCATCGCCTATGAGCCGGTCTGGGCCATCGGCACCGGGCGCACGCCCACGCTGGAGCAGATCGCCGAGGTCCACACCGCCCTGCGTGAGCGGCTGCGGGCGCTGTTGCCGTCCGAGGCAGACGGGGTGCGGCTGCTCTATGGCGGGTCGGTCAAGCCGGGCAACGCGGCAGAGATCTTTGCGGTGGCGGATGTGGACGGGGCGCTGGTGGGGGGTGCCTCGCTGAAGGCAGCCGATTTCGGCGCCATCATTGCAGCTCTGGACGGCGCGCCCGCGGCCTGAGGGCGGCCGCCGGGACGGGATGGCGCGGGCTTGCGCCCCGGGGCTGCGCGCCCTAGCTGCCTGCCATGTCCCAGTCCGGAGGAACCCCCGCATGACCGATACGCTCGAGACGCTGACCCAGCGGCTGCTGGAGGCCGCGCGCAAGGCCGGCGCCGAGGCCGCGGATGCGGTGGCCGTGGAGGGCCGGTCGCTGGCGATCGACGTGCGGGCGGGGCAGCTGGAGCAGGCCGAGCGGTCGGAGGGGCTGGAGATCGGGCTGCGGGTGCTGATGGGGCGGCGGCAGGCCTGCGTGTCGGCCTCGGACACGCGCCCCGAGACCATGGCCGAGATGGCCGCCCGCGCGGTGGCCATGGCGCGTGAGGCGCCCGAGGACCCGCATGTGGGGCTGGCGGAGCCCGGGCAGCTGGCCACCGCCTGGGATGTGGCCGGTCTGGAGATCGACGACCCCGCGGCCGAGCCCACGCCGGCCGCGCTGGAGGAGGCCGCGCGGGCGGCCGAATCCGCGGCGCTGGCGCTGCAGGGCATTTCCATGGTCGAGAGCGCCTCCGGCGGCTGGGGCCGGCAGGCGGTGCATCTGGCGGCCACGAACGGGTTTTCGGGCGGGTATTCGCGCAGCGGATCGAGCCTGTCCTGCGTAGCGATCACCGGCGAGGGCACGGGGATGGAGCGCGACTGGGCCGCGGAATCGCGCGTCTTTGCCGCCGATCTGCCGGACCCGGCCGAGATCGGCCGGCGGGCCGCCGAACGCACGCTGGCGCGGGCGGACGCGCGGAAGCCGCCCACGGGCGCGGTGCCGGTGCTGTTCGACGAACGCGTCGCGGCCTCGCTGATCGGGCATCTGCTGGCCGCGGCCAATGGCACGGCGGTGGCGCGGGGTGCCTCCTGGCTGCGCGATGCCATGGGGGAGGCGGTGCTGCCCAGGGGCCTCAGCCTGACCGAGGACCCGCATGCGCCGCGGCTGGCGTCCTCGCGCCCCTTCGACGGCGAGGGGTTGCCCACCGCCCCGCGGGCGCTGGTGGAGGAGGGGGTTCTTCGGGGCTGGGTGCTGGATCTCGCGACCGCGCGCAAGCTGGGGCTGGCCAGCACCGCCAACGCCGCACGGGGCGTGTCGGCGCCGCCGGGCCCGTCGCCCACCAACATCCGCCTCACCCAGGGCGCCCACAGCCGCGAGGCACTGATGGCCGAGATGGGGCGCGGGCTGGTGGTGACCTCGCTGCTGGGCGCCTCGATCAACCCCACTACGGGGGATTATTCGCGCGGGGCGGCCGGGTTCTGGGTGGAGAATGGCGAGGTCGTGCATGCGGTCAACGAATGCACCATTGCGGGAAATCTGCGCGACATGCTGCGCAGTCTCGTGCCCGCCAACGACGCCCGGCCCCATGCCTCCCGCCAAGTGCCCAGCCTGCTGGTCGAGGGCCTGACGATTGCCGGTGCCTGAGCGTCCGGCCTTGCGCGCCGCCGCCGTCCGGCGTGGCGCAGGCGGCGAGGCCGCGCGCGACGCCGCCGATCTGGAGCTTCTGCTGGCGGCCGCGCAGGAGGCCGGCCGGATCGCCCGGCGCCATTTCGGCGCGGGCCCCGCGTCCTGGGAGAAATCGGACGACCAGGGGCCGGTCTCGGAGGCGGATCTGGAGATCGACCGGATGCTGCGCCAGCGCCTGCTGGGGGCCCGGCCCGACCATGGCTGGCTGAGCGAGGAGACCGAGGACGACGCGACCCGCCTTTCGGCGCCGGCGGTGTTCATCGTCGACCCGCTGGACGGCACGCGGGCGTTTCTGGAGGGCCAGCGGGGGTTCTGCCATGCGCTGGCGGTGGCGCGGGGCGGGCGGGTGACGGCGGCGGTGGTGCATCTGCCGATGCTGGAGCAGACCTACAGCGCCCGTGCGGGGGGCGGGGCCTTTCGCGACGGGGCGCGTCTGGTCTGCCCGCCGCGCCCGGCGGCGTGGGAGAAATCCGGCAACCAGGGGCCGGTGTCCGAGGCCGATCTGGAGATCGACGGGATGCTGCGCCGCCGCCTGATGGGTGCGCGACCGGGCTATGGCTGGCTGAGCGAGGAGAGCGAGGACGATCCCGCCCGCCTGTCCGCCCGGTCGGTCTTCATCATCGACCCCCTGGACGGCACCCGCGCCTTTCTGGAGGGGCAGAAGGGC
>SKMM01000180.1 GCA_007121055.1 Paracoccaceae bacterium
CGGCGCGGCGCCACCAGGCCCACCGTGGGGCCGGCCCCGGCGATGGGCACGGCCGCAAGCCGCGGATCGGCGGCGAACAGATCGGCCATCCGCGCCGGCAGAACGCTGGCCCAGCCGCCCGCCGCCACATGTGCCGCCAACGTGACCATGGAGTTCGACACGAGCCGCGGCGGCTTGCCCTCCACCCCGGCGGCGGCCATGGCCTCGGACAGGTGGTGATCCACGATCCGACGGTTCTGCATGTCCGATGTCAGCAGGCACAGCGGCTCGGTCGCGAGGTCGATCCAGTCGAGCCCGTCCCGCTGCGCCGTCGCACTGTCGGCATGCACCAGCAGCACATAGGCCTCGCGATAAAGCGGCACCGCCTCCAGCCGCCCCAGCGGCCCGCCGTCGAGATAGGTGAGCCCCGCGTCGAGCTCCAGCGCGTCGATCTGCGCCAGGATGTCGGCCGCGCTGCGCGACAGGATCGCCACATGCACCCCGGCATGGCGGGCGCAGAACGGCCCCGTCAGCCGCGCGGTCATCGCCAGCGCCGTGGGAATCGCCCCCAGCCGCAGCCGCCCCGACAGGCCCCGGCGGGCTGCCCGCATCTCGTCCTTCATGGCGCGGGTGTCGGCCACGATGCGCCGCGCCCAGTCGAGCACCCGCTGCCCCTCGGGCGTCAGCCCCTGGAAGCGCGAGCCGCGCCACACCAGCTGCACGCCCAGGCTGTCCTCCAGCTGCCGGATCGCCGAAGACAGCGTCGGCTGCGTCACCCCGCAGGCCTGCGCGGCCCGGCCGAAGTGCCGCTCGTTGGCCAGCGCGATGAACATCTCCAGCCGGTCGATCATGCGCGCCCTCCCCGTCGCCGCATGTGACCACGGCCGGGCCCGGGCGTCCATCGCCGCTGCGGCCGAAACCCCGGGCGTGCGGCTTGCTTGCCGGGCGGGGCGCGCCTAGATGCGCGGGGATGAAACGCTTCCTCCCCTTCCTGCCGCAGGACCCGCTGGTGCCGGTCGTCCGGCTCAACGGCATGATCGCCGCCTCGGGCCGCGTGGGTGCCGCCCTCAACGACGCCGCCCTCGCCCCGGTGCTGGAACGCGCCTTCACCCGCGGCAAGCCCAAGGCGGTGGCGCTGCAGATCAACTCACCCGGCGGCTCGCCCGTGCAGTCGAGCCTGATCGCCGCGCGCATCCGCCGGCTCGCGGACGAGAACAAGGTGCCGGTGCACGCCTTCGTGGATGATGTGGCGGCCTCGGGCGGCTACTGGCTGGCGGCGGCGGCGGATCACATCTGGGTGGACGACTGCTCCATCGTGGGCTCCATCGGGGTGATTTCCGCCAGCTTCGGGTTCCACGAGTTCATCGGCCGCTACGGCGTCGAACGCCGGGTGTACACCGCGGGCGAGTCGAAAAGCTTCCTCGACCCGTTCCGCCCAGAGCGCCCAGAGGATGTGGAACGTCTGCGCCGGGTGCTGGAGCAGCTGCACGTGGCCTTCAAGGCCCATGTCACCGACCGGCGCGGCGCCAAGCTGCCCGAGGGGCAGGACCTGTTCACCGGCGATTTCTGGGCGGGGTCCCAGGCGGTGGAGCTCGGCCTCGCCGATGGCGTCGCCCATCTCGTGCCCAAGATGAAGGAGATCTACGGCGACAAGGTCCGCCTGGTCCCGCTGGGCATCCGCAAGCCGCTGTTCCAGCGCCTCGGCGCCCATCTGGCCGGCGCGGCGCTGGCCAGCGCCGAGGAGCGGGCGCTGCTGGCCCGCTACGGGCTCTGATATGCTGCAGGCCGTCGCCCTCTTCCTTCTCATCATCCTGCTGCTGGGGGGCTTCGGCAAGCTGCGGCGGTGGCTGGAGCGGAACACCGGCAGGCGCATCGGCGGCCCCAGCGTCGGCCCGCGCGACCAGCGCGGCCTTGGCCGGCCGCAAAAATGCAAGCGCTGCGGGCGGTTCCTGATCGGCGGCAAGGACTGCGACTGCGACCGGACCGGCCGCGGGGGTTGAGGACATCATGGGCTGGGACGGTCTGATGGTCGCCGCCGGGCTGGCGGTGCTGCTGGTGGCGGGCGATCTGCTGGTGCGCGGAGCGGTGAACCTCAGCCTGCGGCTCGGGGTGCCGGCGGCCATCGTGGGGCTGACGGTGGTGGCTTTCGGGACCTCCGCACCCGAGTTGGTGGTCTCGGTGCAGGCGGTGCTCGCGGAAGTGCCGGATCTGGCGCTGGGCAATGTCGTGGGCTCCAACATCGCCAACGTGCTGCTGGTGCTGGGGGTGCCGGCGCTGATCGCCGCGGTGCCGGTGCTGCGGGCAGAGGTGTCGCGCGACTATCTCATCATGATGGGCGCGAGCCTCGGGTTTGTCGCGATGGCCTTTCTGGGGCCCATCGGCCGGCCGCAGGCGCTGGTGCTTCTGGGGGCGCTGGCGCTGATGCTCGCGGACGCGCTGCGCCGCGGCCGGGCCCAGCGCGTGCCGGTCGAGGCGCTGGAGGGCGCGGACCCCGGACTCGGCACCGGCCGCATCGCGCTGTTCCTCGGGCTTGGGCTGCTGGGCCTGCCGGTGGGGGCGAGCCTTCTGGTGGACGGCTCGGTGGGCATCGCCCGCAGCCTCGGGGTCACCGAGGCGGTGATCGGGTTGACGCTGGTGGCGGTGGGCACCTCGCTGCCGGAACTGGCCACCACGGTGATCGCCGCCTGGCGGCGCGAGGCGGGGGTGGCCATGGGCAACGTGCTCGGCTCGAACCTGTTCAACCTGCTGGGCATCATCGGCGTCGCGGGACTGTTCGGCACGATCCCCGTGGCGCCCGAGCTTCTGACCCGCGATCTGTGGGTGATGCTGGGCGCGGCGGCCGTGCTGGGCTGGTTCGTCGCCACGGGGCGGTCCATCGGCCGGGTCTGGGGCGTCGCGCTCGTGCTGGCCTATGCCGCCTACCTGACGATACTTGTCCTTCAGGAAGGGGGTGCGGCATGAGACAGGCGGCTCTGGTCACCGGCGCGGGCAAGCGCCTGGGACGCGCGATGGCGCTCTACCTCGCCGGGCGTGGCCATGACGTCGCGGTGCATTACGCAAGCTCGCGCACCGAGGCCGAGGCCGTCGTGGCCGAGGCCCGCGCGCTCGGCGTCCGCGCGGCCGCCGTGCAGGCCGACCTGACCGTCGAGGCCGAGATGCAGGCCCTGGTGGCCGCGGCGACGGACGCGCTGGCCACCCCTCTGACGGTGCTGGTGAACAACGCCTCGATCTTCGAACACGACGACCTCACCACGGCCACGCGCCAGAGCTGGGACCGGCACCTCGAATCGAACCTGCGCGCGCCCTTCGTTCTGACCCAGGCCTTCGCCGCCCAGGCGCCCCCGCCCGGGCAGGACACGGCGGGCGAGCCGGTGGCGCGCGCCCTCGTGGTCAACCTCATCGACCAGCGGGTGCGCAAGCTGACCCCCGAGTTCATGTCCTACACCATCGCCAAGATGGGCCTGTGGGCCTTCACCCGGACCGCCGCCCAGGCGCTGGCGCCCGCCATCCGCGTCAACGCCATCGGCCCCGGCCCCACCCTGCAGGGCGCGCGCCAGAGTGCCGCGGACTTCGCCCGCCAGCGCGCCGCCTGCCCGCTGGGCCGCGGCGCGACACCCCAGGACATCACCGCGGCGCTGGGATATTTCCTCGATTCACCGGCCGTGACGGGCCAGCTTCTGTGCATCGACGGCGGCCAGCACCTGGCCTGGCAGACCGCGGATGTGATGGGGGTGGAATGACCGCGCAGAGGGGCAGTTCCGGGCCTGTTCGGCTTGACTTGTCCACCCCGTGCGGGGGTGTCAAAGGCCCGTCACGAATCCTGCATACTGATCAGACTGTTGAGATGACCCTTCCTTTAAGTTCCACCTTATCAGTAGCTTGCGGTTTTGCTGAATTCTTGGGCAATCCGCTGACCGTGTCCTGTTCCAAGGGTTTTTTGCCCGTGGGAAGAAGTTCTCGACAGAGTTATCCACAGATTCCGTGGACACCTTTGGACTTGCGAGAGCCCAGATTTTGATGCAACCCAGAGGCGAATCAACTCAGGGGGATACCACCGAGCCGACAGGGCACGCCCTGATTGCGCGCGAGGTCCGGAAACTCGACGCTTCGCCCGGCGTGTACCGGATGCTCGATGCCCAGAGCCGGGTGCTCTACGTCGGCAAGGCGCGCAACCTGAAGGCCCGGGTGGCGAACTACGCCCGCCCCTCTGGCCACTCGCCCCGCATCGCCCGGATGATCCGCGAAACCGCGGCGATGATGTTCCTGACCACGCGGACCGAGACCGAGGCGCTGCTGCTGGAGCAGAACCTCATCAAGCAGCTCAAGCCGCGCTACAATGTGCTGCTGCGCGACGACAAGAGCTTTCCGGAAATCCTGATCGCCAAGGACCACGGCTTTCCCCAGATCCGCAAGCACCGCGGCGCGCGCCGGTCCAAGGGCGCTTATTACGGCCCCTTCGCCTCGGCCGCCGCGGTCAACCGCACGCTGAACCAGCTCCAGAAGGTCTTTCTGCTGCGCAACTGCACCGACGCGACCTTCGAGAGCCGCACCCGCCCTTGCCTCCTGCACCAGATCCGCCGCTGCTCGGCCCCCTGCACCGGCGAGATCAGCCAGGACGACTATGCCGCCCTCGTGGCCGACGCCGAACGCTTCCTGCAGGGCAAATCCACCGCCGTGCAGGCCGCCCTGGCGGCCGAGATGGAGGCCGCGTCGGAGGCGCTGGAGTTCGAGCGCGCCGCCGCCCTGCGCGACCGCATCCGCGCCCTGACCGCCGTGCAGCAGGCCCAGGGCATCAACCCCCGCGGCGTGGCCGAGGCCGATGTGGTGGCGGTGCACATGGAGGGCGGGCAGGCCTGCGTTCAGGTCTTCTTCATCCGCGCGCACCAGAGCTGGGGCAACCGCGACTTCTACCCCCGCACCGGCGCCGGCGCCGAGGAGCCCGAGATCCTGCAGGCCTTCCTCGCGCAGTTCTACGACGACCGCGAGCCGCCCAGGCTGATCCTCCTGTCGCACCCGGTGGACGACCCCGACCTCGTCACCGCGCTGCTGTCCGACCGTGCCGGCCGCAAGGTCGAGCTCGCCGTCCCCCGGCGCGGCGAAAAGGCCGAGCTTGTGGAAAACGCCGCCCGCAACGCCCGCGAGAGCCTCGGCCGGAAACTTGCCGAGAGCACCGCCCAGGCCCGCCTCCTCGCTGGCCTCGCCGAGGCCTTCGCCCTCCCCGCCCCCCCGCGGCGGGTGGAAATCTACGACAACTCCCACATCCAGGGTTCGGACGCCGTGGGCGCCATGGTCGTCGCCGGCCCCGACGGGCTGATGAAATCGCAATACCGCAAGTTCAACATCCGCGGCGACGCCCTCACCCCCGGCGACGATTTCGGCATGATGCGCGAGGTCCTGACCCGCCGCTTCGAACGCCTGCTGAAGGAAGACCCCGACCGCGAGGGCGAAACCTGGCCGGACCTTCTGCTGATCGACGGCGGCGCGGGCCAGGTCTCGGCCGCCGCCGGCATCCTCGCCGATCTCGGCGTGGACGACATCCCCCTCGTCGGCGTGGCCAAGGGCATCGACCGCGACGCCGGCAAGGAGGAGTTCCACCGCCCCGGCCGCCCGGTCATGGCGCTGGGCCGCTCGGACCCCGTCCTCTACTTCATCCAGCGCCTGCGCGACGAGGCCCACCGCTTCGCCATCGGCGCCCACCGCGCCAAACGCGCCAAATCCGTGGGCGCCACCCCCCTCGACGAGATCCCCGGCGTCGGCGCGTCCCGCAAACGCGCCCTCCTCCAACATTTCGGCTCCGCCAAGGCGGTCGCCCGCGCGGGCCTGCCCGACCTGCAGGCGGTGGAGGGCATCTCCGCAGCCCTCGCCCAGCGCATCCACGACCACTTCCACCCCACCACCTGACCCGAGCGGACGCCGCCCCAACGCGCGGACGACCACCCCAACACGACCGTGCGCACAGGGAGCGCATGAAGCATCCCGTGCACTGGGCAGGGCGCCGCACACCGCCCGGCCCCGTCGCAGCCTCACCCCGCCCGGACAACAACACTCCGACGGCCCGGCCACGCAAAGGCCCACGTTTCCGACGCGCCCCCTCGGCTCCCGGACCATGCCGCCCGGTTGCGTTCCCCACCGCCCGGTCCTATGTCCCGCCCACACTGGCGGCCCAAACAGGCTGGATGCGCGCATGAACTGGATCACCAACTACGTCCGGCCGACGATCAACTCGCTGTTCTCGCGCCGCGAGATGCCC
>SKMM01000094.1 GCA_007121055.1 Paracoccaceae bacterium
CGTCAGCCGCCCAGCCGCCGCCGGCGCATGGCAAGCAGCCGAAGCCTGAGCGCGTTGAGTTTGATGAAGCCGGCGGCGTCCTTTTGGTCGTAGGCGCCGGCGTCATCCTCGAAGGTGACGTGGCTCTCGGAATAGAGCGAGTTCTCGGACCAGCGCCCCACCGTGCGCACGAGCCCCTTGTAGAGCTTCAGCCGCACCGTCCCGGTGACATGCTGCTGGCTGTGGTCGATGGCGGCCTGCAGCATCTCGCGCTCCGGGCTGAACCAGAAGCCGTTGTAGATCAGCTCGGCGTAGCGCGGCATCAGCTCGTCCTTGAGATGCGCCGCCCCGCGATCCAGCGTTATCTGCTCGATGCCGCGATGGGCCTCCAGCAGGATGGTGCCGCCGGGGGTCTCGTAGATGCCGCGCGACTTCATGCCGACAAAGCGCCCCTCCACGAGGTCGAGCCGCCCCACACCGTGCCGCCCGCCGATCTCGTTCAGCCGCGTGAGCAGCGCCGCGGGTGACAGCGCCTCGCCGTTCAGCGACACCGCATCGCCGCGCTCGAACCCGATCTCGATGAACTCGGGCGTGTCGGGGGCGTCCTCGGGGTGAATCGTGCGCTGGTAGACGTAATCGGGCGCGTCCTCGGCCGGGTCCTCCAGAACCTTGCCCTCCGACGAGGTGTGCAGAAGGTTCGCGTCCACGCTGAACGGCGCCTCGCCGCGCTTGTCCTTGGCGATGGGAATCTGGTGCGCCTCGGCGAATTCGATCAGCTTCGTACGGCTCGTCAGGTCCCATTCGCGCCAGGGTGCGATCACCTTGATGTCGGGGTTCAGCGCATAGGCGGACAGCTCGAACCGCACCTGGTCGTTGCCCTTGCCGGTTGCGCCATGGGCCACCGCATCGGCGCCGGTCTCGGCCGCGATCTCGATCAGCCGCTTGGAGATCAGCGGCCGCGCGATGGACGTGCCCAGAAGATAGAGCCCCTCATACACCGCATTGGCCCGGAACATCGGAAACACGAAGTCGCGCACGAACTCCTCGCGCAGATCCTCGATGAAGATGTTGGCAGGGTTGATGCCCAGCAGCTCGGCCTTGGCACGGGCGGGCTCCAGTTCCTCGCCCTGGCCGAGGTCGGCGGTGAAGGTCACGACCTCGCAGCCGTACTCCACCTGCAGCCACTTCAGGATGATCGAGGTGTCGAGCCCCCCCGAATAGGCGAGCACGACCTTGCGTGGTGTCGACATGATCTGCGGTGTCCCTCGCGCTGTGATTTGCCGCAGGCAGTAGAGCGTTCTGCCGGGCGCCTCAAGCTGGGATCCGCATCGCAGCCCGCGCCCGGGGGCAGGGCCGCGCGAGGGGTCCGATGGTCGGGGCGACTGGATTCGAACCAGCGACCTTCGGTACCCAAAACCGACGCGCTACCAGGCTGCGCCACGCCCCGACCGCGCCGTGATAGACCGCCGCGCAGGCCAAGCAAAGCCAAATCGGGCCGCGGCCGCCGCCGCAGCGCCGACCGGATCAGTCGCAAGCCCAGGCGGCGGCGTCCTGTGGCAGGCGGGGATGACGCAGCTCGCTGCCCGGGGCGATGCCGAACCGGCGGGCGAGGCCGCCGTTGATCTCCAGCACCGCCACCACGCCCGGGCCGCCGTCGATGGGGGTTTCGTCCAGCGGAACCGCCTCGTGGTGCACGCGCGTCACCGTCCCGGTCTCGTCCACGAAGATCATGTCGAGCGAGATGAGGGTGTTGCGCATCCAGAACGCGACGCGCTGCGGGCGGTCGTAGACAAAGAGCATCCCCGCCCCCCGGGGCAGGCTTTCGCGGAACATCAATCCACGTGCCTGGGTTTCGGGCGTGTCGGCGATTTCCACGCTGAAGCGCGCCTGTCCCCAGTCGCCGCGCAGATCAACCCTATCCTCCCGGCACTCCGCCAGGGCGACACCGGCCAGCGCCAGCCAGGCCAGCAGCGCCAGAACCATCCCAAGCAGGAAGCCCACGCAGCGCCGAGCCCCCCAGTGACGGTCGACAGCGGCGTCGGACGTCACCGCCCTCATGCCTCGTCGTCGGCCGCCTGCGCGTGGATCGCAGCTTCCCAAGGCGCCACCAGAACAGCCATGCGGCCCCGGCGCCCTTCGATGCAGCGCAGGCAGATCGCCTCACCCGGAAGAATCTCGGCGAAGCCCGACCGGCGCAGCACCTCGATGTGCACGAAGACATCGCCCTCGGACCCGAAGACATTGGCAAAGCCGAAGCCGCGGGCGCGGTCGAACCACTTCACCCGCGCAGGCTCCAGCGCCAGCTGCGCAAGCTCCCCGGCGTCGATCTCGGCCACTTCGGCCATCTCGGTGGTCGGCGGCATCGGCGGCGGCACGATTGCCAGCACCTCGACCGCCTGCATCCCGCGCGGGGTCTGCTGGGCCATCACGTCGATCTCGGCCCCGTCGCTGATGGCGCCCTGCCCGAAGGCGCGCAACACGTTGGCATGCAACAGGATGTCGCCGCCACCCTCGTCGGGCATGATGAAGCCGAATCCCTTGCCGGCGTCGAACCACTTGACGCGGCCGTGCAGCCTGCGGGGCTCGGGCATGTTGGCGTTGTCGAAACTCATCGGCTCTGGCCCCGATCCCACGTTAGGTTTCCAATTCTTGTCCCTTCGCCCGATGGAATGCAAGTTGACCGTAGACTGGGACGACCCCCTGAGCGCTTTCTCGGCCACGCTGGATGGTAGGAGAAACGCTCTTCGCGTCCACCGCATGGCCCCGTTCGCGCACCGCAAGGGTCGGCCACCCGGGCCGGATCAACACACATCGGAACTCCGGAACCCGCTTACGAGCTGCATCACCGGTTCTTGAAATCCGGAAGGGCGAGTAGCCCACCTTGGGGCGCTGCGCAAGGCGGCCCGCCGCAGCGGCGGGATGCCGCCAAGAGGGGCCGGGCGGTGCGTTTGCCGTCTCACCCGCGTGGTGCTGCGCACCCTGCAAAGATTCGGCGCGCCATCAGCACCCGGGCCAGTGCCGTGACGAAGCACAACACCCCGAACACCCAGGCCAGCAGCGGAAAATGCCCGGGCCAGAGGCACAGGAGCACGAAGAACAGGATGGTTTCCGACCCCTCCAGAAGCCCCGCGGTGAAGTATAGCGACTTCACCCCGTGGCTGCGGGTCCGCAGCCCGTGCCGCTCGGCCAGGATCGCATAGCCCAGAAAGCTCGCGCCGTTGACATAGAAGCTGAGCAGCAGGAAGGCGCCGGCGGCTCCGTTGGCCGCCGGGTCATGGAGTACGAAGGCAAGCGGAATGGTACCGTAGAACAGGAAGTCGGCGGTGATGTCGAGGTAGCCGCCGAAATCGCTCGGGCCGCGGGCGCGCGCCACCGCCCCGTCGAGCCCGTCGGCCAACCGCGACAGGGCGATGAGCCCCAGCGCGAGCCAGAAGAGGCCGGCCACCACTGCCCCCGCCGCTGCGAGCCCCGCCACGAGACCGGCCAGCGTGACCCCGTCGGCGGACACCCCGGCCGCAGCCAGCCGCCGGCCCAGGCGATCAAGCGGCGGGTCGATCCAGGGACGCAGGTGGCGGTCGAGCATGGCGCACTGTGCGCCCTCGCCCGCCCGCGGACAAGGGACGCGGCGAGGCTTGTACGCGCCTCCGGCGGCCTCTCGGTTCCCGCGCCTGCCCCCGCCCGCAGCGGCCCAGCGGCAGGACGGAGGCCGCGCCCAGCTCTGGAGGCTTGGCCGGCGCCTCGCCTGAAACGGCGTGCTTGGCAGGGGCGGCGAGCCGACACGCCACGCGGGACAGCGTCAGAACCGGGCCCGCCGCCAGCCCCAGGCCGCAACGGCCACAAGCCCAAGCCCCAGCGCGCCCGTCACGAGCAGCGCAAGCGCCGGCGGCGGCACCACCTGCGTCAGCGCCGCCACTGCTGCGGCGAGCGCGCCGGCGGTGGCACTCCACTCCCGCACTTGCTCCAGCAGCGCATCCATCGGCGTGTCCTGCGCGGGGGGCACCACGGTTACCGGACCGCGCGTCAGCGCCGCCCAGGTCTGCGCCCCCACGACCCCGTCCACCGACAGCCCCTCGGACGTCTGGAACGCACGTACGGCCGCCAGCGTTTCCGGACCGAAGGCGCCGTCCTCGGCGATCCCCAGCGCCGCCTGCAGCCGCACAACCGCCGCGCCGCGGTCGCCCACCCGCAGCACCACCGGCGATGCCTTTCCCTGGGCATGCCGGCGCCAGGCGGCCTCCATCCGACGGGCATAGCTGTCGATCTGCCCGGTCCCGTTATAGCGGCGGGCAAAGGCGGCCCAGTCATGCGCCCGCAGCGCCGGCGCGAGCTCCCACCCTTCGATCAGCTGCACGAAGGCGCCCAACTGCTGCGGCGCCCCGAACGCCATATGCGCGACCATCTCGACCGCGCTGCCGAAGCCCGCGTCGCGGTGGTTGAAGCCCATGATCTGCGGCGCGCCCCAACTGGTGGCACGGCAGGCTGCCTCCAGATCGAGACGCGCAGCGGTGCGGAACATCGCCTCGTCCGAAAGGCGCAGCGCCGCACGCCACGGAGCCTCGCCGGCGCGCGGCACGAACCCCAGGGCCTGCCAATGCTCCCGCGGGAAGTGATGCGGCTCGAACCGCCGCACCACGCTCCCATCGGACAGGAAATGGCGACCCGCCGCCTCCACCTCCCAGACGGCCCGTATGGCGGCGGCCTCGCACTGCAGCCGCTGCGCGGCGGTTTCGAAGTCTTCGGGCGAAAGCGCACGCGGCTGCGCCTCCCCGATCCAGGGGTGGTCCATGGGAAATGCTCCTGCGGGGTGGGCATGCCGCTGCGCCGGGTCGCACCCGTGCTGGTCTGATCGCGCATGCAGAACGAAAAAGGTCCGCCCCCTTGTGCAGGGGCGGACACATCCTCAAGTGTTACTATTTCTATCTGATCAGCGCGCGGTTGTCAATTTTTCTGGGAGGCCGAGCAGCCTGGAGGCTGCTTCGAGCAGAGCGCAGCTGACGGGTCGATCGGCGGAAGGACGCTGTCTTCCAAGGCGTGAGAACTTGCCGGGGGTCAGCTGCTGGGCCGGACCGGGCGCCCCGAATCGCATGACACTGCGCCGGACATCTGGCGGCTTGTCATGGACAGAACCGTGCGGACTCAAGTCTGGGATTGCACTGCAGCGATGCGCTCCAACAACCGGAGCGCCCTCGCCGGCCGTAATCCCGTCTTCTCTGTCCGCCGGTATCGCCCCATGGTTGTGGTTTCCAGTGATTTGTTTACACTTTCCGTCGTAGGGTTATTTCGAGCCTGGCTGAGCGGCTCCTGGTCAGAACGTGAGAGGGTTGGGACATGACAGCAGACAAGCGCGCGGCCCTGCCAATTGCCGCAAAGGCTCTGGCGGTCTCCATCGCACTGGGAGCAGCCCCACAATCGATCGCCGCCGTCCCAGAGACAGGCCCGGTCCAGACCGCAATCGCCGCCGGGGTCAGTGTTGTCAGCATCCGTGACCACCGCGGGGGTTTTCTGCCAATGGTGGTCTCCAACGTCGATGCACTCAACCGCGCCGGGGTGGCCGGACGAATCGATGGGGCGTTCTGCTTCTCGGCCTGCACGGTCTATCTGGCCCTGCGCGATGTCTGCGTCGCCCCCCACACCCAGTTCGGGTTCCACGCGCCCAAGGACCCGCGCAGCGGCCGCGTCCTTACGGGGGCGGCGTTCGAGCGCGCAACGATGCATGTGGCGGACTACTATCGTCCGGCGCTCGCCGCCTGGTGGCTACGCCACGGGCGCCACGTGCAAAGCGGCATGGCCTTCCGGACGGGTGCCGACCTCATCGCAATGGGCTATCGCGCCTGCCCCCCTGCGCGGTCACAGCGCTCCGGCTGAGGCTGGCGGCAAGGCAAACCTGCCAGCGTCCCAGGGCCGCTGAAAGAGGAACCCCGGCAGCAGCCAGGAGGGAAACTGTTCCGATTCCTGCGTCGGATCCAGGTGCGGAGCGACGTGCCCAACCCTGGAAGGGCGCCTGCGGACACTGACGCCGGCGTACCTCATTCCAGCCAGATCATTCGCACCGCTGGGCGTCTTGCACGGCTCTGATGATGTGACCGCCCCCCGACGGCATCGATGTGCCAAGGTGGGTCTGCGAGGATCCACATGGGGGAGCGGTCATGTCGGAGATTATCACGGTCGGGCTCGACCTGGCGAAGAA
>SKMM01000119.1 GCA_007121055.1 Paracoccaceae bacterium
CAGGTCGCCGCGGTCCAGATCCGTGTCAGTCGCCATTGTCGCTCGGACGAATGGCACGACATGGCTCATTCCAGAACGGTTTCAGCGCGCCCGGCATCCCCGGAACAGAAGCCATGGCATAAGGGCAGCTCGATTTTTCCCCGGTTTTCGGCTGTTCAGGGCCGGTTTGGCGGCCTGAATCCTGCAGGAAGCGGCTCGGTGGGATGCCTTGAAGTGTGATCGAGGGCCGTTCTGTCCGGTCATGGCGGGTTTCGGCCCCTGTGGCTTGAGCTTCGTGCCGCGGGTCACACCGGGCACGGGTTGATGCGGCGCAACTGGGCGAGGCGGCGCATGTTATAGGCGAGGTTCTTCATGCCGATCCTGGCCTTCGCGCGGATCAGGCCGATGGTGCGCACCAGCGTGCCCCCCATGTCGTTGGTCTGCGCACCGAACACGTGCTCGACCCGGGATCATGTCCCGGGCGCGCACGGTGGATCTGATCCGGTTGCTGGCCTTGCCCTGTGCGGCCAACGGCTTTCCGCGCTTGCCTTTCCGGTGGATGCGGCCTTTCAGCCCTCGGGCGCGCAGCTTGGCCTCAATCTCCTCGGACCGATACGCCGGATCGGCCCAGCCCTTCGGCTCCTCGCCGGCCTTGATGGCCTTGTTCTCGTCCCGCGTGTTGCGGGTCGTCGGTACCGGCACGATGGCGGCATCCAGAATCTGCCCGCCCCGCGCGATATAGCCCTGCCGCGCCAGATGGCCGTCGAACTGCCTGAACAGCGCCTCGACCATGCCCGCCTGCGCCAGCCCCTCGCGATAGAGCCAGACGGTCCTGGCGTCAGGGACCCGGTCCTCCAGACCGAGGCCGAGGAACCGCATGAACGACAGCCGGTCGCGGACCTGATACGCGATCCGATCGTCGGACAGGTTGTCGAGCGCGCCCAGCACGAGCGTCTTGACCATAACCACCGCGTCCATCGGCTTGAGCCCGGCCCGCGACGTCCGTTCCGCCTCGGGCTTGCGCCAGACCCGCTCCAGCGCCGGGCGGAACTCCTCCCAGGGCACGATGGCGTCGATCTCGACCAGCGGGTCCCTCTTGGCATCGCGGCTCGCGTAGCGGTCTGAAAGATCGCAGAAACCCATCTGCGCCATCGTCACGCTCCAACAGCCGAACGCCACCCGCGCCCTACACCAGCGGCACGGTCAGGGCAATTTTCCAGGTGCCCACAAGTCTGTCCGGGAAAAGGGCAGCCCTGTCCGTCACCCGAGTTGTGAAACAGAGACGCGGGAGGGGGATCGATGCACCATGCAATCAAGTCGGCGATGCGCTGGACGGGTGCCAGCGAGTGGACGGTCAAGTAATGGTTTCAGGGCGAGCGAGGCCCGAGCGGAGAGCACCTCGTGTCGCTTGCGCGCCATTCCGAGGCCATGCTGATCGTCCTGCTGGCGCTGGCAGACAGGGCGGTGCCGGAGGATGGCAGGGACCAGGCGCATCGTCGGTGCTCCCGGATCGCTCAGCACCATGTGCCGCCGAGCTTGCGGCCGTGTTCGTTTTTGGGTCACTCGAATACAGACCAGATGGAGGCACGCCACGTCTCGGACCACCACCATGACAGTCCGCCTAAGCGGCGCCCTAGCCGAGTTCGTCGCGACCAATGTCGGTGAGGATGGCGCCTATGAGAACGTCAGCGAGTACATCCGCGACCTGATCCGCTGCGACAAGGAGCGCGCCGAGCGCGAGGCTTTCGACCGCTCGAAGGCCGAGCTGAACCGCGCCTTCGCCGCGCCCGAGGACAGCTACAAGCCACTGACCGCCGCCGAAGTGATTGCCCGGAACCGGACCTGATCGGATGGCGATCCGCGTACAGGAGACGGCCTCGATACCGCGAGTCATGCGGCCGCTCCCATGTCTCCGGCCAGCATCTCACGCGCAAGCTCGGCGGCCTGGAGACCCCCTCCCAGACCATCGTGCCGATGACCCTTGACCGCGCCGCCTGAGAAGGCCGCCACGGCGTTCCCACAGTGTTCCCGACATGACCGGCGCGCAGCACGTTTCCGAAATGACCCACTTGCAAGCATCAATCACGAACTTGGCGTCTTGGCTTGGGCGGGCTTGGACCGGGAAGATTGTGGGCTCGGGCAGGGCCGCGAGTTCCACGCCCGCAGGGCCCTCAGGATCCGGGCGAACGGGGTCCTCCGGACATCGGATCCGAGCTTTCGGTGTCGCGGGCGGTGTCGGCTTGGGCCGGACGATCTGGACCGGGCGGAGCGGCTGGGCTATGCAGCAGCCATGCGATCGCCCCGCCCCAGTTCCGCCAAACCGCCTGCCCGCCCACCCGCTGAGGCGCGCGCGGCGCGGCTGAAGTCAGCGCTCAAGGCAAATATCGCCCGGCGCAAGGCGCAGGCCAAGGCGCGCGCGGACGGAACGGCTGCGCCTGCGCCGGGCACGGAGGGCTAGGGCCATGGATGCCATCCGGGTGCGCGGCGGCACCCCTCTGCAGGGACGCATTCCCATCGCGGGGGCGAAGAATGCCTGTCTGGCTCTGATGCCCGCCACGCTGCTGACCGAAGAGCCTCTCACGCTGACCAACGCGCCGCGGCTGTCCGACATCCGGACCATGGGGCTGCTGCTGGAGTCGCTGGGCGCCGAGGTGGCGGCGCTGCAGGACGGCCGTGTGCTGGCGCTCGCCTCCCACACCCCGACCGAGCCGCGGGCGGATTACGAGATCGTGCGGCGGATGCGCGCCTCCGTGCTGGTGCTGGGGCCGCTGTTGGCGCGGCTGGGCCGGGCCGAGGTGAGCCTGCCAGGCGGCTGTGCCATCGGCGCGCGCCCCGTGGACCTGCACCAGATGGCAATGGAGCGGCTGGGCGCCGAGCTGGAGCTGCGCGACGGCTATCTGCACGCGCGCGCGCCGCGGGGGCTGCGGGGGGCGGTGGTGGAGTTCCCGGTGGTTTCGGTGGGCGCAACGGAAAACACGCTGATGGCGGCGACTCTCGCGCGGGGCACCACGGTGATCCGCAACGCCGCGCGCGAGCCCGAAATCGTGGATCTGGCGCAGTGCCTGCGGGCCATGGGGGCGCGGATCGAGGGCGAAGGCACCTCCGAGATCACCATCGAGGGGGTCCACCATCTGCATGGCGCCACCCACCGGGTGGTGCCCGACCGGATCGAACTGGGCACCTACATGCTCGCCCCCGCCATCGCCGGCGGCGAGGTGGAGTGCCTGGGCGGGCGGCTCGATCTGGTGGCGGCCTTTGCCGAGAAGCTGGCCGATGCCGGGGTCGAGGTGAGCGAGACCGCGGACGGCCTGTCGGTGCGGCGCACCGGCGACCGGGTGCGCGCGGTGGATGTGCAGACCGCCCCCTTTCCGGGTTTTCCCACCGACCTGCAGGCGCAGATGATGGCGCTGATGACCACCGCCGAGGGCACCAGCCAGCTGGAGGAGCGTATCTTCGAAAACCGCTTCATGCATGCCCCGGAGCTGGGCCGGATGGGCGCGCGGATCGACGTGCAGGGCGGGGTCGCCACGGTGACGGGCGTGGACCGGCTCAAGGGCGCCCCCGTGATGGCCACCGACCTGCGCGCCAGCGTCTCGCTGATCCTGGCGGCCCTTGCGGCCGAGGGCGAGACGGTGGTGCGCCGGGTCTATCACCTCGACCGCGGTTACGAGCGGCTGGAGGAGAAGCTGGGCGCCTGCGGGGCCGACATCGAGCGGATCCGCGAATGACCGGCGACGCGCGCTTTGCCGACGGGCGGGAGGCGCCGCTGCGCCTTCGGGCGCTGGATGCCGACGATCTGAAGGTCGTCTCGGCGCTGGTGCAGGACGCGGTGTTCCCGGCCTCCGAGATGCGGCTGATCCGGCGGGGCCGGCGCCTCGCGGTTCTGCTCAACCGGTTCCGGTGGGAGGCGGGACGGCGCGCGCCCGAACGGGTACAGGCGCTGCTGGAGGTCCATGACGTGATGGCCGCGGCGACCGAAGGTTTCACGCCCGGTGACGCGGACACGGTGCTGTCGCTGCTGGCGCTGGAGTTCAGCCCGGACGAGGATGGCACCGGTCGGATCAGCCTGACCCTCTCGGGCGATGGCGCGCTGCATCTGGATGTGGAGTGCATCGAGGTCACGCTGACCGACGTCACCCGGCCCTATGGCGCCCCCTCCGGCCGTGCGCCTGCCCATCCCGACGACGACCACGGCCCGCCGGCATGAGCCGCGCGACACGGCCTCCGCCGCGGGGCCGCGGCTTCCGGGCGCAGGCGCGGGAATGACCGCCCGGCGCCTGGGGCCCCGGGACGATGCCCTCTGGCAGGCGCTGTGGGACAGGGCGCGGGCCGAAGCCCCCGCGGCCTTTGCCTCCGCAAGGGAGACCGGCGCGATGGCTTGGCGCCGTGACACCGCCCGCGCCTTCGTCTGGGAGGAGGAGGGGCAGCCACTGGCCACGGGTCTGTGGTGCCGTGACGAGGACCCGGGGCGCCCCGACCGGGGCTGGGTGGAGGCGGTCTATGTGCTGCCCGCCGCCCGCGGTCGGCGGATCGCGGATCGGCTGCTGGCGGCGCTGGCCTCGGATGCCGCGGGGTCGGGCATGGCGGAACTGTGGCTCGAGGTGGGACGCAACAACACCGCGGCGCAACGGGCCTACGCGCGGGCAGGCTTTGGCCCGGCGCCGGAGGCCGCCGCCCGGCGCGACGAGATCGCGCTGATGCGTCGGCTTGAGCCCTGCGCGCCTGCGGGCTAGAGCGGCGCCGACAGGAGAATGCCATGCCCGTGTTTCTGGACACCGCCGACCCCGGCTTCGAGGCCGCCTTCACCGCCCTGCTGGGCGCCAAGCGCGAGGAGGCCGCGGATGTCGACGACGCGGTGCGGGGCATCATCGCCGATGTCCGGGCGCGCGGCGACGCGGCGCTGATCGACCTGACCGCCCGTTTTGATCGGCAGGAATTGACACCGGACCGCCTCGCGTTCACCCCGGACGAGATCGCCGAACACGCCGCCCGTGTGCCCGCCGAGCAGCGCGCGGCGCTGGAACTCGCCGCAGGACGCATCCGGGCGTATCATGAGCGCCAGATACCGGCGGATGCGCGCTGGACCGACGCGGCGGGTGCAAGCCTGGGGTGGCGCTTCACGCCGGTGGCCTCGGCGGGGCTCTATGTGCCGGGGGGGCTCGCGTCGTATCCGTCCTCGGTGCTGATGAACGCGATCCCGGCGCGGGTGGCGGGGGTCGAGCGGCTGGTGATCTGTGCGCCGACGCCAGACGGGGTGGCGAATCCGCTGGTGCTGCTGGCCGCCCAGCTGTCTGGCGTCGACACGATCTACCGTCTGGGGGGCGCGCAGGCGGTGGCGGCACTCGCCTTTGGCACCGAGACGGTGAAGCCGGTGAACATCATCACCGGGCCCGGCAATGCCTATGTGGCGGCGGCGAAACGGCAGGTGTTCGGGCGGGTGGGCATTGACATGATCGCCGGCCCCTCCGAGATCGTGGTGATCGCGGACGCCGACAACGACCCCGACTGGATCGCGCTCGACCTTCTCAGTCAGGCCGAACACGATGAGGCCGCGCAGTCGATCCTGATCACCGATGACGCGGCCTTCGGCCGGGCGGTGGCGGCCGCTGTGGAGGCGCGGCTGCAGACGCTGGAGCGGCGCGCCATCGCCGGCGCCAGCTGGCGCGACCACGGCGCGGTGATCGTGACGCCGGATCTGGAGGAGGCGGCGGCACTGTCGGACCGGCTGGCGCCCGAGCATCTGGAGATCTGCACGGCCGACCCCGAGACGCTTCTGGGGCGCATCCGCCACGCAGGCGCGGTGTTCCTCGGCGCCTGGACCCCCGAGGCTATTGGAGACTATGTGGGCGGGCCGAACCATGTGCTACCAACGGCCCGCTCGGCGCGCTTCTCCTCGGGCCTGTCTGTGCAGGATTTCCTCAAACGCACCACCATCGCCCGGATGAGCCCGGAGGCGCTGCGCGCCATCGGCCCCGCCGCCGAGACGCTGGCGCAGGCCGAGAGCCTCGAGGCGCATGGGCTGAGCGTAAGGGCGCGGCTTGACCGGCTGAACCGCTGAGGGCGGCAGCCCGGCCCGGGCCGGCCGGGGCCTGTGCCAGGGGCCGAGGGCTGGCGCCCCCCCCCACCGGCCAGCCCCACGACCACTCCGGCCGCGCGCCC
>SKMM01000299.1 GCA_007121055.1 Paracoccaceae bacterium
CCGCCCGGCGCTCCGCCCCCGCAACGTCTGCGCGACGTTCCGGCCGAGACCCGGTGGGGCTTGGCCTCGGCACCGGCCGTGGCATAGGGAAGGTGCATGGCTGTCCTGCAATCCCGCCTCGATTTCGCGCCCTGGGCCGATCCGCGCCACCGCCGGCTGCCGGGAATCCAGCCGCTGGACCCGGAGGTCTGGCTGGCGGTCGACGATGCCTTTGCCGGGCAGATGGCGCTGCGCGACCAGTTGATCGCCTGCCGGCCGCAGGACGTCCATGCGCTGCTGCCCGGAGCGGAACCCGCCGCCGACGAGCTCTATGCGGAGGTCCTGGGCCATCTGCGGCGCGATGCGCGGTACCGGGTCGGGGCGGATGTGGTGGAGCGGCCCGACGGCGTGACGGTGGCGCTGGAGCGCGACCGGCCGCTTCTGACTTTGGGGCGGCTGGTGCAGGCCGATCTGTGCCTGATGGAGACCCGCGGCGGCGAGCATGTGCTGACAGGGGCGATCCTGTGCTTTCCGGCGGGCTGGCGGCTGGACGAGAAGATCGGTCGGCCGCTGAGGCGCATCCATGCGCCGGTGCCCGACTATGACGGGCCCCTGGCCGCCCGGGTGCAGCGCCTCTTCGACGGCATCCAGCCGGGCCGGCCGCTGTGGCGCGCCAATGTGCTGCGCTATGCCGCGCCCGACCTCTACGCCCCCCACAGCGAGGCCGCGCCGCGGCCAAAGCCTGCGGGCCAGCCGCCCTATCTGAGGTCCGAGCGGCAGTGCCTGCTGCGCCTGCCGCTGACACGGGCGGTGGTGTTCTCGATCCACACGGTGGTGGTGCGGCACGAGGCGCTGACGCCCGAACAGGCGGAGGCGCTGGACAGGCTGCATCCTGCGGCCTGACGGCGGGCGCGGGGCTCGTGGCGGCGATCTGCGGAAGTGTCCCGGGCGGAATGATCCCGGGCGAAACGAGACTGCGCCCAAGGCCGAGCCGCCTTCCGCTGGCGGCGTGAGCGGTTCGACGGGCTTGATCGCGTCGGAAGGGAGGCGGGCTCCCGCCCAGCCCGACCCTGACTCAGCCTGACCGACCGGACCCTGCCAAACGCCCGGGTCCATGAGACGATTCCTTCGCGGTGCGAGTTCCGAAACAACGCCGCTTGGCGGCTTCAACCGAAGCTCACGGGGGTCTTCGCCGCCCCACAAGGAGAGGGCCCGGGAAAAAAGGTTCATACCGGAAATTTGGTGAACGGATCCGCTAAAATAGTTTATACTTCGTTAATGCCCTGTGCTTCGGTCAACTGGAAATTGTGAAATGAAAACCCTCTCAATCCCTGATGGCAAAAAACGATCCACATCTGTCTTCTCTCTTGCGACCTTCGCAGCCCTGTCCACGGCCGTGATGGTAAACGGGGCGCAACCTGCCGAGGCGGCAACCACCGTCCTGTTCAAGGCCGATCTGACCGGAACCGTGACGGACCGGTTCTTTCATGATGGCTTTCGGATTGACTTAGAATCTTCAAAGTATGACGGCAAGCCGATCACGAGAGACCAGTTTAGGAACTTGTCCAACGAAGACTTGGGTGTTGCCGGGCGCCGATGGCTTGAAGCGGATATCGGCGACCCCTTGGCGGCGCATGTTTCAATCAGTATTCGCACCGAGTATCTTGATGACTTCATTCTAGGGGGGTTGTGGGGTCAAGACCTTAGAAGTCTGCTTCAGTTGGATTGTTCGGTTTCGGGTTGGGAATATGACTTTTGTCCTTCGTGGAGCTTTCTGGTGGCGTGGGGCCAGGACGACGGTGGCTTCACGCTCAACGCCGGCTACCTCTGGGCTTGGCAGCTAGACGTCGGTAGGACCAGCGTCAGATTTTCGTGGGAAGACAGTGAGATTCATGGGTGCCATTGGGTTTCAGGCCTTTACGGCCAGGAATGCCCTCAGAGTAGTGATTTGGGTTTCGTCCAATGGGAGTCCTTCGGGCTACGCCTAGACATGGAGTTCGACGTCGACCGGATGCATGTGTTCAACGGCGTGGTCATTCCACTGCCGGCGTCCGGGTATCTGCTGCTGACGCTGCTTCCCGTGTTCCTGCTCGTGCGGTCCCGGCGAAGGCCGGACCGCCCTGACGGGGCCGCCCCGCCCGTTCTGCCGGCGTCCTGACCCAACCCGCCGCAGGGCGCAGCGGCTGACAGGGGCTGTGCGGGGACCTGTGCCGACCCTCAGATCAGCTTGCCGTGGCAGTGCTTGAACTTCTTGTCCGAGCCGCAGGGGCAGGGGTCGTTGCGGCCGGGGTTGCCCCAGCTGTCGGGGTTGGTCTCGTCGAAGCCGTCCACGAGGGGGGTGGGGCGGACGCCGTCATTCTCGGCGGCCACGCTCGCAGCGTGGGTCTGGAAGGCGATCTGGCGCAGCATCTCCTGCTGCTCCTCCTCGGTCATCGGCCGGATGCGCGAGAGCTTCTGGGTGACCTCGGCGCGCAGACTGTCGAGCATGGCCTCGAACAGCGTGAACGCCTCGGTCTTGTATTCGTTGAGCGGATCGCGCTGCGCATAGCCACGGAAGCCGATGACCGAGCGCAGATGCTCCAGCCGCAGCAGATGCTCGCGCCATTTGGCGTCGATCGTCTGCAGCAGGAGTTGCTTCTCGATCTGGCGCATGGCCTCGGGGCCGAAGCCCTCCTGCTTCTCGGCCATGAGTTCGTCGGACATGTCGTAGAGCCGTTCGCGCACGACCTCCTGGTCGACGCCGTCCTCCTCAGCCCAGTCTTCGGCGGGCACGTCGAGGCCGAGCTTCTCCGCGGCGTCCGCGCGCAACCCGTCGGTGTCCCACTGCTCGGCGTAGGATTTGGGCGGCATGTGCAGGTCCACGAGGTCGTCGATCACCTGGTGACGCATGTCGCGGGCGGTCTCGGCCAGGTCCTCGGCGCGCATGATCTCCAGCCGCTGGCCGAAGATGACCTTGCGCTGGTCGTTCATGACGTCGTCGAATTTCAGAAGCTGCTTGCGGATGTCGAAGTTGCGCGCCTCGACCTTGCCCTGCGCCTTCTCCAGCGACTTGTTCACCCAAGGGTGCACGATGGCCTCGCCCTCCTGCATGCCCAGGGTGGACAGCACCTTGTCCAGACGCTCGGAGCCGAAGATGCGCATCAGGTCATCCTCGAGCGACAGGAAGAACGCCGACCGCCCCGGGTCGCCCTGACGGCCCGAGCGGCCGCGCAGCTGGTTGTCAATGCGCCGGCTCTCGTGGCGTTCGGTGGCCAGCACGAACAGCCCGCCGGCCTCCAGCACCTTTTTCTTTTCCTCGGCGACCTCGCCCTCGATGCGGGTGCGGATGTCGGCGGGGTCGGCCTCCGGCTCGGCCGCCAGCGCCTCCAGCACCCGCATCTCGACGTTGCCGCCCAGCTGGATGTCGGTGCCGCGGCCGGCCATGTTGGTCGCGATGGTCACGGCGCCCAGACGGCCGGCCTCGGCCACGATCTTGGCCTCCTGCTCGTGCTGGCGGGCGTTGAGGACGTTGTGGGGGATGCCCTCCTTCTTCAGCAGGCCCGACAGCATCTCCGACTTGTCGATGGAGGTTGTCCCTACGAGGATCGGCTGGCCCTTGGCGTGCGCGGCCTTGATCTCTTCGAGGATGCCCTCGAACTTCTCCCGCGCGGTGCGGTAGACCTGATCGTGCTCGTCGGCGCGCTGAATCGGCAGGTTGGTGGGGATCTCGACCACGTCGAGGCCGTAGATCTGCTGGAACTCCTCGGCCTCGGTGGAGGCGGTGCCGGTCATGCCCGACAGCTTCTCGTACAGGCGGAAGTAGTTCTGGAAGGTCACCGAGGCGAGCGTGGTGTTCTCGGGCTGGATCGGCACGCCTTCCTTGGCCTCGATGGCCTGGTGCAGGCCGTCGGACAGCCGCCGGCCGGGCATCATTCGCCCGGTGAACTCGTCGATCAGCACCACCTCGTTGTTGCGCACGATGTATTGCTGGTCCTTGGTGAACAGCTTGTGCGCGCGCAGGGCCTGGGTGACGTGGTGCACGATGGTCGTCGATTCCGGGTCATAGAGCGACTGGCCCTCGGGCAGGATGCCGTTTTCCGCCAGCCACTCCTCGATGAACTCGTTGCCTTCTTCCGTGAAGGTCACGTTGCGCTGCTTCTCGTCGAGGCTGAAATGCTCTTCCTGCAGATGCGGCGCGATCTTGTTTACGGCGGTGTAGAGGTCCGAGCGGTCCTGGCTTGGCCCCGAAATGATCAGCGGCGTCCGCGCCTCGTCGATCAGGATCGAGTCCACCTCGTCCACGATCGCGAAATAGTGCCCGCGCTGGTACATGTCGTCGAGTTCCGACTTCATGTTGTCGCGCAGGTAATCGAAGCCGAGCTCGTTGTTGGTGGCATAGGTAATATCGGCGGCATAGGCCTCGCGCTTCTCGCCGTCGGGCTGCTGCGGCACCACTACGCCTGTGGTCATCCCCAGCTTGGCATAGACCTTGCCCATCCACTCGGCGTCGCGGCGGGCCAGATAGTCGTTGACGGTGACGATGTGCACGCCCCGCCCCGTCAGGGCGTTCAGATAGGCCGGGAAGGTGGCCACCAGCGTCTTGCCCTCGCCGGTCTTCATCTCGGCGATCTTGCCACGGTGCAGGAAGATGCCCCCGATCAGCTGCACATCGAAGGCCCGCAGCCCCAGAGCCCGGCGCGCGGCCTCGCGGCAGTTGGCAAACGCCTCCGGCAGCACCGCCTCCAGGCTCTCGCCCCCGGCCACACGGGCCTTCAGCGCCTCGGTGGTCTCGATCAGTTCGGCATCGGAGCGGGCCCGGGCGGTCTCCTCCAGCGCGTTGATCTCGTCGACGATGCGGCGCACCGACTTGACCTTGCGATCATTCGCCGTGCCGAACACCTTGCGCGCGATCGTACCGAAACCGAGCATGTCGTCTCCCGAGTGGCTGTGGCAGGGGCGGCGGGGGCCCCACGGGGTCTTGCGCGCCGGCGGGTTGCCGGCTGCGGTCCGCTCCCCTAAGAACAGCCCGAACGCGGGCGGCCGGCGCTGCGCGACCCTGCCGCGATGTAAGGGGCGGCTCGGCGCGTGTCAACGCCGGCTCCCGGCCGGTCCGACGGCCCGCAACAGCAACGGGGAAACAGCCATGACACCGACATCGACCCTCCTGCGCACGGCCGCCGCGACGGCCCTGGTGGCCGCCCTGATGGCGCCGCTTCCGGCCGCAGCCACGGACGCCGACACCGTGGTGGCCCGGGTGGGCGACACCGAGATCACCATGGGCCATGTGGTGGGCCTGATGGCGCGGCTGCCGCAGGAATACCGGCAGTTGCCCGACCAGACGCTGTTCGACGGGATCGTCCAGCAGCTCGTGGAACAGGCCGCCATCGTGCAGATGCTGGAGGAGCCGCTCAACCGCCGCCTGCAGGTCGACCTCGACAACAGCCGCCGCGAAGTGATCGTCAACGACACGCTGGCGCGCGTCCTCGACGGGGCGGTGACCGAGGACGAGCTCGAGGCGCTCCATGCCGAACGCTACCTCGACGCCGAGCCCGAGCAGGAGTTCAACGCCGCCCATATCCTCGTCTCCTCAGAGGAGACCGCGCAGGCTCTGCGCGACCAGTTGGAGGAGGGTGCCGATTTCGGCCATCTCGCCCGCGAGAACTCGCGCGATCCCGGCTCGGCCGAAGGCGGCGGCGCGCTGGGCTGGTTCCGCGCCGAACAGATGGTGGAACCCTTCGCCGAGGCCGTGCTCGGTCTCGAGCCCGGCCAGATCTCGGACCCGGTGCAGAGCCAGTTCGGCTGGCACATCATCCGGCTCGACGACCGGCGCAGCGCCGACGCCCCGTCGCTGGAGGAGGTGCGCGACCAGCTGGTCGCCGAGCTGCAGCGCCAGGCCATCACCGACCACGTCGCCGCCGCCCGCGAGGCCACCACCGTCGAGATCACGACCGACGGCATTGACCCCGCCCTGATCCGCGACCAGACCATCCTCGACGACTGACCCCGCCCCCGCCACCCGACATGGCCGCCGCGCCTGCCCGCAGGCCCGGGGCGCGGCGGCAGCCCGCAGGAGGACACGGCATGGCCGGCAAGTGGAAGGCCGCGGCGCGCGAGCTGCAGGCCGAGGCGCGCAAGCTGCGCAAGAAGCTCAAGAAGGCCCGCAGGGCGGTCGGCGCG
>SKMM01000092.1 GCA_007121055.1 Paracoccaceae bacterium
CGGTCTGGCGGGCGAGGTCGAGGTCGATGCCGAGGTGGTGGCGCAGCACATGGCCCACGACGAATTCGGTCATGCCCTCGGTCATGGCGGGGTCGACCATGCGGCACAGCGGGGCCTGCAGACCGGGGACGGGCAGCACGCGTTCGACCCCCGCCCAGAGGTTGAGGACGGCGCGCAGGCGGGTGAAGGGGGAGAAATCCTTGAGCGCGCCGGGGGCGTAGACGATGACGTCCACTTCCTCGGGGTCGGGGGCGTGGTCGGTGAGGCGGGCGTCGACGCCAGCTTCCTGCAGGGCATTGGCGAGGGGGGCGCGGTAGTCCGCCCAGAGGTCGCTTCGGGCGGCGAAGAATACGGTCAGCGTCATGGCAGGTCCCCCGGTCTGTTCTGAGTCTCGGCGCACCCTGCCCCAGCAGCGCGCCGGTGGAAAGCTCAGCCCTTGGCGCGGGGACGATGGATGTGGGCGCTTTGCACAAGACCGAAGCCGAACATCAGCACCAGCATCGCCGAGCCGCCGAAGGACACCAGCGGGAGGGGCACGCCCACGACCGGCGCAAGGCCCATGACCATGGCCATGTTGACGGCGAAGTAGAAGAAGAAGTTGGCGGCCACCCCGAGGGTGACGAGCTGCGAGAAGCGGTCCTTCATGCGCAGCGCAGCCACGATGCAGAAGGCCAGGATCAGGCCGTAGAGCGTCAGCAGCGAAACGCCGCCGACGAAGCCGAACTCCTCGGCCAGCGAGGTGAAGATGAAGTCGGTGTGCTTTTCGGGCAGGAAGTTCAGCCGCGACTGGGTGCCCTGCATGAAGCCGCGCCCCGACCAGCCGCCCGAGCCCAGCGCGATCTTGGACTGGTTGATGTGATAGCCCGCGCCGAGCGGGTCGATGGAGGGGTCGAGGAAGGCGTCGATGCGACGGAACTGGTAGTCCTTCAGGATCTGCCACTCGGTGCCGCGGCTCGCGAGCACCAGCGCCACCGCCCCCACCCCCAGCGCGATCACCACCGCGAAGTAGAGCCAGTGGACGCCCGCAAGGAACATCATCGCGCCGCCGCCCAGCACCAGCAGGATCGCGGTGCCGAGGTCCGGCTGGCGCAGCACCAGAAAGGCCGGCAGCACGATCAGCACGAGCGCTATCAGCACCCACTGCGGGCGCGAGGCCCGGCGCAGGTCCAGCCAGTCGTAATAGGCCGCCAGCACCATCACCAGTGTGATCTTGGCAAGCTCTGACGGCTGCAGCCGGATCACCCCGAGGTCGAGCCAGCGCTGCGCGCCCATCCCCACCGTGCCGAACTGCTGCACCAGCACCAGTAGCAGCAGCGACACCCCATAGGCCAGCACCGAAACGTTGCGCCAGAACCAGATCGGCACGAAGGCGACCGCGAACATCACTGCAAGGCCAAGGGCGAAGCGCTTCATCTGGGGCTCGGCCCAGGGGCGCAGGCTGCCGCCGGCGATGGAATAGAGCATCAGCCAGCCCACCGCGGCGACGGCGGTGAGCAGCAGCACCAGCGACCAGTTGACGTGCAGCACCTTGGCGAGGCCCGCCGGCGTGCGCTGGACGTTGTACTCGAGATAGCTCATGGCCGCCCCCGGACGCGGCCAGCGGTGCGGCGACGGGCGGCCCCGGACACCGCCACGCTCACGCCCGGTCCCGGGTCGGGCCGCCGGGGGGCAGCATGCGCTCGGACAGCTCGCGCTGGAGGGTTTCCATCCGGTTGCGCTGCGGCTCGGGGTAGGCCGACAGGGGCGGGAAGCCGCCGTGCAGCGCCTGCAGGTACACGTCGCGCGCCACCGGCGCCGCGGCCGAGGAGCCGCCGCCGCCATGTTCGATCACCACCGTCACGCCGATGGTGGGCGCGGGCTGGGGCCCGTAGCCGACGAACAGCGCATGGTTGCGCCGGTTCCAGGGAAGGTCCTGCTGGCGGCGCACACCGGCGGCGCGCTCGGCTGCGGTGATGGAGAACACCTGGCTGGTGCCGGTCTTGCCCGACATCCGGGCCGCGGCCTCCACCACGCGGGAGTTCCATGCGGTGCCGCGGCGGTGGTTGACGGTCTCGTCCATGCCCTGCCGGATCACCGCCATGGCGCGGGCATCGAGGCCCAGCGGCGGGGCCTCGGGCACCGGCTCCTCGACCCCGCCGACGGAGCGTACGAGCCGCGGCACCAGCGCCCGGCCGGTGGCCAGCCGCGCGGTCATCACCATCAGCTGCAGGGGCGAGGACAGCACGAAACCCTGCCCGATCGAGGCGTTGACGGTGTCGCCCACCCGCCAGGCATCGCCCCGCCGGTCGCGTTTCCACTGCGGGTTGGGGTTCAGCCCGGCCGAGATCGAGGACATCGGGATGTCGTGCCGCACCCCCAGCCCGAGGCGTTCGGCCATGGCATGCACCCGGTCGATGCCCAGGCGGATGCCCATCTCGTAGAAATAGACGTCGCAGCTTTCGCTGAGCGCCGAGACCATGTTGAGCCGTCCATGCCCGCCGCGCCGCCAGCAGTGGAAGCGCCGGCCGGACACGTCCATGTGGCCGGGGCAGAACACCCGTTCGTCGGGATGCGTCAGCCCGGCCTCGAGCGCGGCATGGGCCAGCACCATCTTGTAGGTGGAGCCGGGCGGATAGACCCCCTGCACGGTCTTGTCCACGAGCGGGCGGTAGGGGTCGTCCAGCAGCGCGCGGAAATCCGGCCCCGAGATGCCGCGCACGAACAGGTTGGGGTCGTAGGTCGGAGAGGAGGCCATCGCGAGCAGGTCGCCGTTGCGCAAATCCATCACGATCACGGCGGCGCTTTCGCCGGCCACGCGCGCCTGCACATAGTTCTGCAGCCGGTGGTCGATGGTCAGCTGGATGTTGCGGCCCGCCGTGCCCTCCTGCCGGTCGAGCTCGCGCATGACGCGGCCCAGCGCGTTGACCTCGATGCGCTTGGTCCCCGCACGCCCGCGCAGGGCGCCCTCCATGTGACGCTCGACCCCGATGCGGCCGATCTGGAAGCCCGGCAGCCGCAGCACCGGGTCCGGCACCTCCTGTTCGGCCAGGTCACGTTCGCTGACCGCGCCAACATAGCCCAGCACATGCACCAGATCCCCCGCCAGCGGATAGAAGCGCGAGAGCCCGGCCTCGGGCGTGATGCCGGGCAGCGCGGGGGCGTTGGAGGCGATGCGGGCGATCTGTTCCCAGGTCAGGCGCTCGGCCACGGTGACGGGCACGAAGGGGCGGTGGCGTCGGATCTCGCGCAGGGCGCGCTCGATCATCTCGGGGGGGAGGTCGATCAGCCGGGCGAGGCGGTCGAGCACCATTTCCACGTCGCCCGCATCCTCGCGCACGATGTCGACGCGGTAGTATTGTTCGTTCGCGGCGATCACCTGGCCGGTACGGTCGTGGATCAGCCCGCGCACCGGGGGGATCAGGCGGATATTGATGCGGTTTTCCTCGGCCAGCAGGCGGAAGGTGTCGGCCTCGGCCACCTGGAGATGGCGCATGCGGCCGGCCAGCACCAGCATGGTGCCCCCCATCAGCCCGCCCGCCACCAGACCGCGGCGGGTCACGCTACGGCTGGTCTCGGCTGCGTCGCGGGCGGGGCGTTTCATGGCGGGTCCCTTGTCAGTTCGGGCGGGGTCAGAGCGGGCGGCCGAGGGCGTCGGTCTCGCCCGTGGCGGGCTTGCGTACCCGCAGCAGATAGTGGGTTGCCAGCACCACCAGCGGGTAGGCGAGTAGAGTCACCACAAGCTGAACGAGGCTGGCACCCAGTGCTGGCGCCGGCACCATCAGAAGCCCCAGCACCAGCCGGTCGCCCAGCCACATGGCCGCCAGCACCGCCCCCACGAAAGCCCATTCCACGGCAAAGGGCAAATCACGCAGCCCGGGCTGCCGGCCGCGCAGGAATTCCGCGCCCAACAGCACCATCAGCGCCCACAGCCCCGGCGGGCGCATGAGCAGCAGATCCTCGAGCAGTACGACGCCCGCGATCAGCGGCGCAGGCATGTAGTCGGGCCGGCGCAGCACCCAGGCCAGCACGAGGCAAGCGATCAGATCGGGCCCGGGCAGGCCGGTGCCGGCGATGCTCGTGCCGCCCATGCCCAGCGGCAGCATCCGCCAGAACAGCGACAGCGCCGCGAGCCCCGCGAACAGCACCCAGAAGCGCCAGGGCGTGGTTGCGACCGGATCAGCCACCATTGCCCCCCTGCGCCAGCGCATCGGGGTCGGGGGCGGCGGCGGCGCCCTCCTCGGGGCCGCCGTCGGGGTCGAAGGGCAGCAGGAGCGTGCCGGGAGTGTCGATGCGTTCGGCCGGGCTGGAGCGCAGGACACGCAGGAATTCGAGCCGCTGCAGATCGGCCGAGAGGCGCACGCGCAGGCTGCGGTCGGCGCCCTGCGCGACCTCGCCCACCAGCAGGCCCGCCGGGAAAACACCCCCGTCGCCCGAACTGACCACGCGGTCGCCGGGCCGGATCTGGTCGGTGGCCTCGAGGAAGTCCAGCACCGGCGCGGGACCGTTGTCGCCCGACAGGATCGCCCGCCGTCCGGAGGGCTGGATCGTGACCGGCACCCGGCTGTTGGAATCGGTCACGAGGATGACCCGCGCCGTCTGCTGCCCTACCCCCGAGATGCGGCCCACCAGCCCCAGCCCGTCCATCACCGCCCAGCCGTCGCGGATGCCGTCGCGCCCGCCCACGTTCAGCAGCACCGAGCGGCGAAAGGGCGAGCCGCTGTCTGCCAGCACCACCCCGGTGACATGGGTCAGCCGCGGGTCGAGCTGGACCTGGTTGAGCTCCAGCAGGCGGGCGTTCTGCTGTTCGAGCTGGAGCGCGGCCTCACGCCAGGCGCGCATCTGCTGCAGTTCGCGGCGCAGCTCCTGGTTCTGTTCGCGGATGCGGGCGTAGGAGCCGATGTCCTCGACAAGCCCCGCCATGCGGGTGACGGGCGCCATGGCCCAGTCGAAGCTGGGCACCACGCGGTCGACCACGGCGATGCGGAAGCGTTCCACCCTCGGGCTGTCGATACGCCAGAGCGCGAAGATCCCCAGCAGGGACAGGGCGAGCAGCCCCACGAGGATGCGCCGCACGGGTCTGTGGGGATCGGCTTGTCCGCTGCGGTCGCGCGCCACGGCAGGTCCTCGTCTGCGCCGCCGCGCGCCCGCGCGGAGGGCGGGCGCGACGGCCTCTCTTAACCGACTGGCCCCGCGGCGCCCGGGTCAGGCGCGCGGCGCTGCGGCGCGGCGCTCAGCTGTCATAGTCGATCGCATGGCGCAGCTGCTTTTCGTATTCCAGCGCCTTTCCGGTGCCGAGGGCCACACAATTCAGTGACTCGTCGGCCACCGATATGGCAAGCCCCGTCTGTTCGCGCAGGGCGCGATCGAGGTCTCCGAGCAACGCCCCGCCGCCCGTCAGCATCACGCCGCGGTCGACGATGTCGGCGGCGAGGTCCGGCGGCGTGGCCTCGAGCGCAAGCATCACGGCCTCGCAGATGGACTGGACGGTCTCGGCCAGCGCCTCGGCGACCTGGGCCTGGGAGATCTCGATTTCCTTGGGCACCCCGTTGAGGAGGTCACGGCCACGGATCTGCAGCGCGGCCCCCCGGCCGTCATCGGGCATGCGGGCGGTACCGATGGAGGTCTTGATGCGCTCGGCCGTGGCTTCGCCGATCAGCAGGTTCTGCTGGCGGCGGAGATAGGAGATGATGGCTTCGTCCATGCGGTCGCCGCCCACGCGGACGGAGCGGGCGTAGACGATGTCGCCAAGGCTCAGCACCGCGACCTCGGTGGTGCCGCCGCCGATGTCGACGACCATCGACCCCGTCGGGTCGGTGATCGGCATGCCCGCGCCGATGGCCGCGGCGATGGGTTCGGCGATGAGGCCCGCGCGGCGGGCGCCCGCCGACAGCACCGACTGGCGAATCGCGCGCTTTTCAACCGGGGTGGCGCCGTAGGGGACGCAGACGATCACCTTGGGCTTGGTGAAGGTGGTACGCTTGTGGACCTTGCGGATGAAGTGCTTGATCATCTCCTCGGCCACGTCGAAGTCGGCGATGACGCCGTCGCGCATGGGCCGGATCGCCTCGATCGAGCCGGGGGTGCGGCCGAGCATCAGCTTGGCGTCCTCGCCCACGGCCAGCACCTGCTTCTTGCCGTCCTTGACG
>SKMM01000308.1 GCA_007121055.1 Paracoccaceae bacterium
AGGCCCAGCGTCAGCGGATCCATCAGTCGTCCTCCAGTCCGAAGGGCTTGTCGAGCCCGCTCAGCAGACCCAGCAGATCGGCGAACAGTTGCAGGATGAAGAGGCCGATCCCCAGCGGCAGCGCGGCATAGGGGATCCACAGCGGCGGGCCCCAGACGCTGGACGACCGCCAGCCGCGCTGCCAGGCCTCCAGCCAGTTCTCGAAGCTGTACCAGGTCATGACGGCCAGCACCGCGATGCCCGAGATCAGCACCACAAACGCCAGCACCTTGCGCGGCCAGCCGCGCAGATAGAGCGGCAGCAGGTCCACATTGACGTGGCCGCGCAGCTTCTGGACGTAGGGCAGCCCCAGCATCGTGGCGCCGATCATCAGGTAGATCACGGTTTCGGTCTGCCAGATCGTCGACTGGCGCAGCACGAAGCGCACGATGATCATCTGACAGGTGATCAGCACCGAGGCGAAGATCATGCCGGCGGCGATCCAGCCGCAGACGGTCGAGATCCAGCCGATGCCGCGGATCACACGCGCGACGCCGAAGCGCCAGCCTGTGGCGGTCTGCTCGTAGGCCATGGGTATCTATCCCCGGGGTCAGGCGGGTTGGCGGACGGTCGGGTTCTGGGGGGCGTGGGGGCGGGCCGTGGCCCGCCCCTCAGGCCGGTCGGATCACTCGACCGACAGCGCGAGGTCCAGCAGGTCCTGCCCTCCGTCGACCTGTTCGACGAAGGCGGCGAAGGCCGAGGCCTGCGCCAGTTCCAGCCAGGCGGCGAAGTCTTCGCTCGTCATCTCGGCGATCTCCACCCCCGCCTCGCGGAAGCGCTCGACCGACGCGGCGTCCTGGCGCTTGGCTTCCTCGAGGTAGAACGCCTCGGCCCGGGCCGAGGCCGCCAGCAGGACCTCCTGCTGCTCCTCGGTCAGCCCCTCGAAGCGCGACTTGTTCATCAGCAGCGGTTGGTACATGAACCACAGCGCATAGTCCGCAGCCGGGGTGTAGCAGGCGAGCTGTTCGTACAGGCGGAACGACACGAAGGACGCCGATGAGGTGTTCACCGCCGTGAGCACCCGTGTCTGCAGCGCGTTGTAGATTTCGGTGGAGGGCATCGAGGTGATCGAGGCCCCGGCCGCGGCCAGCATCTGCTCGAAGGCGCGCCCGGCGGCGCGGATGGTGCGGCCTTCCATGTGCTCGGGCCGGGTGATGCACTCGTCCGTGGAGCCGAAGCCGCCGGCGAGATAGCCATGCACGAGGACCATCACGTCGTCCTCGGCCATGAGGCCCTCAAGATGCTCCATGAAGGGGGAGGCGTTCAGGCGCGCGCCATGCTCGTGGTTCTGCACCAGGCCCGGCATCAGCGTCAGGTTGAACTCGGGCCGCTGGCCCCCGGCATAGGACAGCGGCAGCACCGTCATGTCCAGCCGCCCGCGGGTGAGCGGGGTATACTGTTCTCCGGCCGCGAACAGCGAGGCCGAGGGGAAGATGCGGATCTCGAGCCCCACATCGGCCTCGGCGACCTCGTCTGCGATCATCTGGGCGACCTGGTGGCGCACATCGGCCGTGGACCACTGGTGCGACAGGCGCAGCACGGTGTTGGCATCGGCCGCGGCGGCAAAAAGACCCAACGCGACGGCGGACGCGGCCGCAAGGGCCGCGGGCTTGAACGGTTTCATGGCTTCCTCCCTGACTTTGCGCAGGCCCGGCCAAGGGCCGCGAAGCACCCCCGGACCCGGAGGCACCGCGTCACAAGATCGCATTCGGGATGCCAAGTCAAGAATGCTGTATACAAGAACCCTGTTGAGAAATGCAGAATGCCGCTGTATACGTGCAGCATGGAGACCCGACGCGCAGATGGCGTCCGCGAGGCGCTGGAACAGATGATCGTCACCGGCGAATTGTCGGACGGCGACCGGCTGGACGAGATGTCGCTGGCCGACCGGTTCGGCTGTTCCCGCACGCCGCTGCGCGAGGCGTTCCAGGCGCTGGCGGCCTCGGGGCTGGTGCAGCTGATCCCCCGGCGCGGCGCCTTCGTGCGGCACCCAAGCCTGGGCGAGATGGTCGAGATGTTCGAGGTGATGGCCGAGTTGGAGGCGCTGTGCGGCCGGCTGGCGGCGCGCCGGGTCACGCCCGAACTGCTGGCGGAGCTGTGGGCGACCGTGACCGCCTGCGAGGCGGCGGTGGCGGCGCAGGACCACGACCGCTACTATGCCGAGAACGAGCGGTTTCACCTGCTGCTCTACCGCGCCGGGGGCAATGCCTTCCTCGAGGCCGAGGCCGCGCGGCTGCACCGCCGGCTCAAGCCGTTCCGCCGGCTGCAGTTGCGGGTGCGCGGGCGCATGGCCCAGTCGCTGGCCGAACACCGCGCCGTGCTTGCGGCGCTGCGCGACGGCGATGCCGAGGCGGCGGCCTCGGTCCTGCGCGACCATGTCGCCGTGCAGGGCGGCAAGTTCAACGATCTGATGGCAAGCTATCGGCAGGAACGCCTGCGACCGGACGCGGGGCTTGCCCTGCGCGCCTGAGCGCATGGGAGGCCGCTGCGTTCCGGCACCGCGGACGGCGTGCATGTGTCGCGGACCGCGGCGATGTCGGTCAGCGCTTGCCGGTGGGGTCGAAGCCGCTGAACTGGCGGACCATCGCCTCGCCCATGGCCTCGACCATCGCCTGATAGGCCTTGGCGGCGAATTCCGCCTGGCGCTCCGAGGGGATCAGGAGTTCCTTGAGCTCCTCCGGCGTGCAATCGATTTCGATGTTGATCTTCACGGTGTCCTCCCTCGGTCCGGCCGCCGCCCCCCGCCGCGGGGCGGCGGCCCACCATCGCCAAGCCTCATCGTCCCGAGCGTTCCATGTCGCTGTCAAGGGGATACATCGAGGCGCCGGCGAGCCGCGGGATCAGGGCGCGCCAGTCGAAGGCGTCCAGGTCCACCGGTCTGACCTTCCGGGCGATGATCGAGGAATGGCAGTAGAGTTCGGGCACAAGCTGGCCCTGCAGATAGGGGTCCGCGGCCTTGGAAAACCGCCCTATGATCGGATTGTCCATGCCGGAATCGATCACTTCGAAACCCAATTCCGGGCAGAACAGAACCTCCAGAGCGTGCGCGTTGAACTGGAAGAAATGCCAGGGCAGTTCATGCTCGGAAAAGCTGAAATGCGTCTCGATCACCGCATGTCCGCCCACGGCGAGGACGCGGGCGATCTCCTCCACCACGATCCAGGGCATGGCCAGATGCTCGAACACGGCAAAGGCCATGACCAGGTCGAAGCTCTCGGGCTCGAAATGGTCGCGCAGCCGGTGCGCGTCGCCCACGACGTCGACGTTCCGGCCGGTCAGGATGTCGAAGCCGACATAGGAGCAGCCGGGCAGGAAGGAGCGCCAGAGCGCATCCGACACCACGCTTCGCGAGCCCAGTTCGAGTACCCTTGGGGTCGGCTCGGCAAGATTGTCCCCGATCCACTTCCAGATTCCGGAATGCCGCGCGAATCTCGGCCGCTTGGTGCTGGGGTTCACATGCATCTGGAAGTCGAGGTCGGACGGTTCGCCAGCGATGGCGGGTGCGCGGACGGGCGGCGGGTCGTTGGCGGGGGGTGGCAGGCGCCGGGAGGCCTGCCAGTTGCGCACAAATCGTCTCAGGCCCATGGCTCTGTCCACAACACCAATACCGACGATCACGCTGGCAAGCGGGTGGGGCCCTGTCAATGCGGCGCAAGCGGACGATCAGGGACCCATGGGCGCCGGGTCAGGCGCGGCGGCGGGCGGGTTCGGCGTCCTCGCCGTGCAGGTGGCATTCGACGCGGCCGGTGGCGTCGGTGAGCTGGCGGGGGCGGCGCTGGCGGCAGATGTCCATGGCCTCGGGGCAGCGGGGGTGGAAGGCACAGCCTTCGGGCGGATTCATGGGATCGGGCGGCGTGGTGCCCAGACGGGGCGCGGGGACGCCCGCGTCGGGGTCCGGGGTCAGCGCGCTGTCCAGCAGCGCGCGGGTGTAGGGGTGGCGGGCGCCGCGGAACAGGCCGGCGCTGTCGGTCACCTCGACCAGCCGGCCCAGATACATCACCGCCACGCGGTGGGCCATGTGCTGCACCACCGCGAGGTTGTGGCTGATCAGCAGATAGCTGAGGCCCAGTTCGCGCTGCAGATCCAGCAGCAGGTTCAGGATCTGCGACTGCACCGAGACGTCCAGCGCCGAGGTCGGCTCGTCGCAGATGATGACCTTGGGCTTGAGGATCAGCGCCCGGGCGATGGCCACGCGCTGCCGCTGCCCGCCCGAGAGCTGGCTGGGGTAGCTGTTCATCACCCGCTGCGGCAGGCCCACGAGGTCGAGCAGTTCGCGCACCCGCGCATTGGTGTCGGCGACGGAGGCCTCGCGGTGCACCCGCAGGGGCTGTCCGATGATGAAGCCCACGGACTTGCGCGGGTTGAGCGAGGAATAGGGGTCCTGGAACACCGGCTGGATGTGGCGGGCGATGTAGCGCCGGCCATGGCCCAGCAGCGGCTTGCCCTGGAACATCACCTGGCCGGCGCTGGGGTCCAGAAGGCCGAGCAGCAGCTTCGACAGCGTGGATTTCCCGCAGCCGGACTCGCCCACGAGGCCCAGCACCTCGCCCTCGCGCAGCTCCAGCGAGACGTCGGACACCGCGTGCAGCGGTCGGCCCACGCCGAACAGGCCGCGCTTGATGGTAAAGGTCTTGGACACGCCCTCCAGCGTCAGGAGCGGTTTGCCTGGCTCGGACAGTGCGGGCGCGGCGGTGGCGGGTTCGGGCTCGGCCTCCCAGGCGGCGGGGTTGTCGGCGTTCGCGGCCTGGTCGGCGGGGGGAAGGATGCAGCGGCTGCCGTGGCCGGGGGCGATGGCGGTGACGGGGATCTCGCCGCTGCGGCAACGCTCGCGCACGAAGGGGCAGCGGTTGGCAAAGGCGCAGCCGTCCATGCCGCCGACCAGCGAGGGCACCACGCCGCGGATCGCGCCCAGCCGCGCGCCGGGCGGGGTGCGGCCGGGGGCCGGGATGCACTGCATCAGCCCCTGTGTGTAGGGGTGGCGGGGGTTGTGGAAGATCTCGGCCACGCCGCCGGTTTCCACGAACTGGCCGGCATACATCACCGCCACGCGGTCGGCCACGCGGGCCACCACCGACAGGTCGTGGGTGATCAGGATGATGCCCATCCCGAACTCGTCCTGCAGCTCGCGCAGGAGCGCGAGGATCTGGGCCTGGATGGAGACGTCGAGGGCGGTGGTCGGCTCGTCGGCGATCAGCAGGTCGGGGCCGCACATCAGTGCCATGGCGATCATGACCCGCTGGCGCAGCCCGCCCGAGAGCTGGTGGGGGTATTGCGTGAGCCGCGACCGTGGCGCGGGGATGCCGACGCGATCCAGAAGGTACAGCGCCCGGTCGCGGGCGGCGCGGCGGCCGACGCGCTCGTGGCGCAGAAGCGCCTCCTCCAGCTGGTCGCCCACGGTGAAGACCGGGTTGAGCGACGTCATCGGCTCCTGGAAGATCATCGCCATGCGGTTGCCGCGCAGGTCCGACATGCGGGATTCCGACAGGCGCGACAGGTCGTGGTCGGCAAAGGTCAGCCGGTCCGCGCTGCGTCGCGCGGTGGGGGGCAGGAGACCCATGAGCGAGAGCGAGGTCAGCGACTTGCCCGAGCCGCTTTCGCCCACGATGCAGAGCGTTTCGCCCCGGTCCACCGTGAAGTCGATGCCGCGCACGGCGTGCAGCGTGCCCGCGGGCACGGGGATGTCCACCGTCAGGTTCCGGACCGTCAGCATCGCGCCCCCTTCTCAGTTGCGCGCGTCGGGCGCGGTGACGTCGCGGGCGCCGTCGCCCATCAGGTTGATCGATAGCACCAGCGCGAACAGCGCCACGCCGGGGATGGTGATCAGCCACGGGTCAAAGAAGATCTCGTTCTGCGCCTGCGACAGCATCAGCCCCCAGGACGGCAGCGGCGGCTGCACCCCGAGGCCTAGGAAGGACAGAGCGGCCTCCAGCAGGATCGCGTTGGCCATCTCCACCGTGCCCACGACCAGCAGCGCGTTGAGGATGTTGGGCAGGATCTCGCGCAGGATGATGTAGCTGCGCGAACAGCCCAGGGCCTCGGCGGCGGTGACGAAGTCGAATTCGCGCATCTGCAGGGTCAGCGTGC
>SKMM01000296.1 GCA_007121055.1 Paracoccaceae bacterium
CCGGCCCGGCCGAGCGAGGGCTGCAGGATTGCCGCCCCGCCGGCGCGCAGGAGCGCCGCGAACTCGGCGCGGGTGGTCAGCCGCTCGCCGGCCGCCACGGGGATGCGCACCGCGCGGGCGACCTCGGCCATGGCGGCGGGGTCGTCGGGGGGGACGGGTTCCTCGAACCACAGCGGGTCGCAGGGCTCCAGCGCGCGGCCGAGGCGGATGGCGCCGGCGGCGGTGAACTGGCCGTGGGTGCCCAGCAGGAGGTCGGCACGGTCGCCCACGGAATCGCGGATCGCCTCGCAGACCGCGCGGCACTGGGCGATGTCGATGCGCGCGGGCTGGTGGCCGCCGTGGATCGTGTAGGGCCCCGCGGGGTCGGTCTTGAGCCCAGTCCAGCCCTGCGCCAGGGCGCGCGAGGCGGCGCGGGCGTTGGCCTCCGGGTCGGTCCAGAAGCTGGCCAGGTCGTCGTCGGGGCCGGGGTAGAGGTAGGTGTAGGCGCGCAGCCGGTCCCACATCCGCCCGCCCAGCAGCGCCCAGACCGGGCGGTCGCGGGCCTTGCCGAGGATGTCCCAGCAGGCGATCTCCAGCCCCGAGAACGCGCCCATCACGGTGGGGTCGGGGCGCTGGGTGAAGCCCGAGGAATAGGCGCGGCGGAACATCCGCTCGACATTCTCGGGGCTATCGCCCTCCATGTGACGCGCGAAGACGTCGCGGATCACCGCGGTCATGGCCTCGGGGCCGACGGCGGCGGCGTAGCACTCGCCCCAGCCGGTGATCCCGCAGGCGGTGGTGAGCTTGACCATAAGCCAGTAGCGCCCGCCCCAGCCCGGGGCCGGGGGCGCGGTGACAAGGACTTCGAGATCGACGAGCTTCATGGCGCAGGGATGACGGAGGCGGGGATGGAGATCAAGGCGCTGGGCCCGGGGGATCTGGGGCTGCTGCTGGGGGTGGAGCCGGGGCTGTTCGACCATGCCGTCGACCCCGGGCAGGCGCGGGCCTTTCTCGACAGCACGCTGCACGAGATCGTCCTCGCGCTGGAGGGCGAGCAGGCGGTGGCGTTTGCCTCGGGCACGGTGCTTCTGCACCCCGACAAGCCGCCCGCGCTGTTCGTCAACGAATTGGGCACGCGGGAGGGGCACCGGCGGCGCGGCCATGGCCGGGCGGTGCTGCGGGCGCTGATCGACCGGGCCCGGGCGCGGGGCTGCATGGGCGTGTGGCTGGGCACCGAAGCGGACAATGCCGCGATGGTGGCGCTGTGCCGCGGGCTGCGGGCGGAGGAGCTGCCCTTTCTGGGCTTCGGCTGGGACGGTGCCTTTCAACCGTGAGCATCCCAGCCGACCCCGCCCGCACGGGGCTCAGCCCTCCAGCAGGATCACGTTGCGGCGGGCGTGGCCGGCCTTGGTGTCGGCGATGGCTTCGTTGATGTGGTCGAGCGACCAGCGGCCGGAGATCAGGCCGGCGAGCTCCAGCCGGCCCTGGCGCCACAGATCCACCATCCAGGGGATGTCCCGGCCGAGCACCACCTCGCCCATCAGCGAGCCCAGCATGGCCTGGCCCTGGGCTGCGACGACGACCGGCTCGTAGCTGGCCATCTCGCCCGAGTGGGGCATGCCGATCATCACCATCCGACCACGCGGCGCGAGGTAGCGCAGCGCGACCTGATAGGCGGGGATCGCCCCCACCGTGACCAGAACGGCATCCGCCGGCCGCCCGCCGGCAGCCGCGCGGGCCGCGCGCCAGGGCGTCGGGTCGGTGGCGAGCACCCCGTCGGTGGCGCCGAACTCGCGCGCGGCCGCCAGCTTGTCGGCGCTCATGTCCACCGCGATGATCCTTGCCGCGCCGGCGAGCCGCGCGCCCTGGATGGCGTTCAGCCCTACTCCGCCCGCGCCGATGACCACCACCACCTCGCCCGGGCGCACGGCCGCGCTGTGCACCGCGGCCCCCAACCCGGTGACCACCCCGCACGCGAGCAGGCAGGCCTGTTCGGCCGGCATGTCGTCGGGGACCGCGGCCAGTTGCGAGGGATGCACGACCACCCGCTCGGCGAAGGCCCCGCAGGCCAGCCCCTGTTTCAGCGCGCCGCCCTCCAGCGTGGTCAGGGGCGGCGGCAGAGCGGGCGCGTCGCGGCAATAGACCGGCGCGCCCGAGGCGCAGCTGGGACAGGCCCCGCAGGCGCGCATCAGGGTGACAATGACGCGCTGGCCCTCGGCCCACCCGGTGACGCCGGCGCCGAGGCCTGCGATGCGGCCCGCGGCCTCGTGGCCGTAAACCGCGGGCAGGTCGCCGCCCCAGGCGCCCTCGGCGTAGTGGATGTCGGAATGGCAGATCGCCACCGCCTCCAGCGCGACCTCCACCTCGCCCGGGCCGGGGGGGCGCAGGCGGACCTCCTCGACGACCAGCGGTGCATTGAACGCGTGGCAGATTGCGGCCTTGATGGTGCGCATGGTCCCTCCCCCCGTGTCGCGCCGTTGTGGCCCGGGTTCGGGGGGTTGGCAAGGCAGGCTCAGGCCGCGCGGGGCCGCAGCCAGAGCCACATCAGCGCGCCCCCCGCCAGCACCAGGAACGGCATCATGGCGATGTTCACGAGCTGCCAGCCCTGCTCGACGCTGCCGCCGGTGCAGTTGAGAAGCCCGCCCGAGGACAGCGAGGCCAGCGTCACGCCGCCGAACACGATCAGGTCGTTCATGCCCTGCAGGCGGCCACGCTCCTCCGGGACATGGGCGGCGGCGAGCATCGCGGTCGCCCCGATGAACCCGAAGTTCCAGCCGATGCCCAGCAGCACCAGCGCCACGAAGAAATGCTCGAGCTCCACCCCCATCAGCGCCACACCCCCTGCGGCGGCGAGGATGGCAAGGCCCAGCGCCACAATCCGCTCCACCCCGAAGCGGTTGATCAGATGGCCTGTGATGAAGGAGGGCGCGTACATCGCCAGCACATGGGCCGAGACGATGTCGGCGGCCTGACCCGTGGTGAAGCCGCAGCCCACCACCGCGATGGGGGTCGAGGTCATCACCAGGTTCATCAGCGCATAGGAGACGGTGGCGCAGATGATCGCCACCGCGATGCGTGGCTCGCGCAGAAGCTCTAGCCGGCTGCGGCCGCCCGCGGCGCCGGGCTTGGGCGCGGGCGGCTTGGGGATGTCGAGGGCCGCGAACAGGAACACGCCCACGAGGTTGAGCGCGATCACCGCAAGGTAGATGCCGAGGAACGGCACCACCATTGCGTCGGCCGTGACCTTGACGATCTGCGGGCCGATCACGGCGGACAGAAGCCCCCCCGCCATGACCCAGCTGATCGCCTTGGGCCGGAAGGTCTCGGAGGCGGTGTCGGTGGCGGCGAAGCGGTAGAAACCCTGGGCGGACATGTAGATGCCCGTCATGAACGATCCCAGCAGGAACAGCGGGAAAGAGGCGAGCACCAGCCCCCAGGCGCCGATCGCGGCCCCCACCGTGCCGCCCATCGTGGCCAACACGAAGCCCACCCGCCGGCCGTGGCGCTGCATCAGCGCCGCCAGCGGCGTGGCGGTCAGCATCGAGCCCAGCACGATCAGCGAGATCGGCAGGGTGGCCCAGCAGGCGCTGGGCGCCAGCGAGGCGCCCGCAAGCCCCCCCACGGTGAAGATCATCGGCATCTGCGCACCGAGGATCGCCTGCGCGGCCACGAGGACCCAGACGTTGCGGCGGGCGCGGGCATCGCGGTCGGGAAGGGTGCGGGCCATGGTCATGCCCCCGCCCTAGCGCCCGGCGCGGGAAAGGGGAAGTGGGCGACGTGCCCCGTCCGGGAGGGGCGGCCGTGACCGCCGACCCCGCGCGCTTCGGCCCTCGGGGCGCCATGGCGAGCGGCGCCGGGGGCCGGGCCGGAAGGATCGCGGCGGGCTTGCACCGGGGGCGGGATTGGTGTTTGCCCGCCCCGCCTCACCCTGCCCCGACCCGTCCGGAGATCGCCATGCCGCTCACGCTTGCCACCTGGAACATCAACTCGGTCCGGCTGCGCGCGGGGCTGGTGGAGCGGCTTCTGCAGGAGGCCGCGCCCGACATCCTGTGCCTTCAGGAGTGCAAGAGCCCGGTGGAGAAGATGCCGCTGGAGGTCTTTGCCGCGCTGGGATGGACCCACGCGGTGGCGCGGGGGCAGAAGGGCTACAACGGCGTGGCGATCCTGTCGCGCCGGCCGCTGGAGGATGCGGGCCACATCGACTGGTGCGGGCGCGGCGATGCGCGCCATGTGGCGGCGCGACTGGAGGACGGGACGGTGATCCACAACCTCTACATCCCCGCGGGCGGCGACGTGCCCGACCCCGCGCTGAACGAGAAGTTCGCCCACAAGCTGCAGTTCGTGGAGGCGTTGCGCGCCTGGGGCCGGGACGCCGCGCCCCGGCGCGCGATCCTGGTGGGGGACCTGAACATCGCGCCGCGCCCCGACGACGTCTGGAACCACCGCGAGCTGTCGAAGGTCATCAGCCACACGCCGGTCGAACGCGAGGGGCTGACGGCGGCGCAGGAGGCAGGCGGCTGGGTCGACGTCACCCGGGCGCATATTCCCGAGGGCCAGCTCTATTCCTGGTGGAGCTATCGCGCACGGGACTGGGACGCCTCGGACCGGGGGCGGCGGCTGGATCATGTCTGGGCCAGCCCCGACCTGGCCGGTGCGGCGATGGACAGCGCGATCCTGCGCGACGCGCGGGGGTGGGAGAAGCCCTCGGACCACGCGCCGGTGCTGGCGCGGTTCGACCTCTGACCGGCGCGGCCGGATTGGCCTTGAGCGGCACGGCCGGGCCGACCCGCACAGATCGCAGGCCGCCGAAAGCCGCGCCCGGGGCGCCGGGCTGCGGCATCGCCCCTTCCCTTCGCCGCGCGGGGGGCACATATGGGGCACACGCGAAGAGCCAAGTCTGAGGGGACGGGAATGCTGGGACTGGGGGGCAACGCCAAGGCGCCGACCGCGGGCAACGATCTGGTGATCGAGGGGTCCGAACGCGACTTCATGGCCCAGGTGGTGGACCGCAGCCGCGAGGTGCCGGTCATCGTCGATTTCTGGGCGCCCTGGTGCGGGCCGTGCAAGACTCTGGGCCCGGCGCTGGAAGCCGCGGTGCAGGCCGCCAACGGCCGCGTGCGCATGGTCAAGATCGACGTCGACAAGAACCAGGCGCTGGCCGCGCAACTGCGCATCCAGTCCATCCCCACCGTCTATGCCTTCTGGCAGGGCCAGCCCGCCGACGGGTTCCAGGGCGCGCTGCCGGGCAGCGAGATCAAGGCCTTCGTGGACCGCGTGGCGGCGCTGGCCGGCGACGGGGGCCTGGCCGAGGCGGTGGAGGCCGCCGAGGCGATGCTGGCCGAGGGCGCCGTGGCCGAAGCCGCGCAGACCTTCGCCGCCATCCTGCGCGAGGACCCGCAGAACGCCGCCGCCCATGGCGGGATGGCGCGGGCCTACATCGCCGCAGGCCAGCTCGACCAGGCCGAGACGATGCTCGCCAATGTCCCCGAGGCGGTGGCGAAATCCGCCGAGGTGGAGGCTGCGCGGGCGCAACTCGCACTCGCCCGCCAGGCCGCCAACGCGGGGCCCGTGGACGAGTTGCGCGCCCGCGTCGCGGCCGACCCGGGCGACCACCAGGCGCGCTTCGACCTCGCCCAGGCGCTCTATGCCGCCGGCGATGCGGCGGGCGCCGTGGACGAGCTGCTGGAGCTGTTCCGCCGCGACCGGGAATGGAACGATGGCGCGGCGCGCGCGCAGCTCCTGACCATCTTCGAGGCGCTCAAGCCCAACGATCCGGTGGTGCTCAAGGGCCGCCGGCGCCTCAGCTCCATGGTCTTTGCCTGAGCGCGGAAAGGGACGGAAAGTCCCGCGGGGCCGATTGTCGCAACAGAGGGGCGCGCTACCATCGTGGCCATGCTCAAATCCGCCGATCTGCCACTGACAATCCCGATCTTTCCGCTGCCCGGTGCGCTGCTGCTGCCGCGCGCGCGGCTGCCGCTGCACATCTTCGAGCCGCGCTATCTGGCGATGGTGGAGGCCTGCCTGGCCACGCCGCACCGCCTGATCGGCATGATCCAGCCCGGTGCCGCCCCCGGCAGCCGGGAAAACCGGCTGCACAG
>SKMM01000039.1 GCA_007121055.1 Paracoccaceae bacterium
CGGGCGGTGGGCGGTAAGCCGGCGCTGCGGCTCGCCGCCTGGCTGGAGGGGGTGGAGGGGGGCGTGCGCTGCGCGATGCATCACCTCGACGGGATCGAGGCCTGGGCGGCGCGGGCCGAGGCGGCCATGGCGCGGCTGTCGGGGCGCACGCCGGGGGCGCTGCGTGGGGTGCTGGCGGAATGGCCGCTGGTCTCGGCGCCCATGGCCGAACGCCTCACCGGGGCGAGCCGCGCAGCGGTGCAGCGCAACCTTGCGTGGATGGAGGCGCAGGGGCTGATCCGCGAGGTCACCGGGCAGGGCCGTTTCCGCATGTGGCGCGCGGCGGACTGACCGCCGCCCGCCGACCGTCCCGGGGGCGCGCCGGGTCCGCACCCGCCGCGCGGGGGGGGCGGACGGACCCTGCCCCCGTCCCCGGGTTGCGATTCCATCGGCCGCGGCTCCTAAGTCGACCGAGGAAGGCTTTGCGTGCAGTCCTCGGGCTGCGATCCTCCTTGCCGCCTCCGCAGGCCCTTACATTCACGGTGGTGCTGGGATACGTCCCTCGTATCGGCATGCGGCGGCGGAGATGTCACGGGGCCATGGGTGGACAGGTCGAGATCGAACCGGGCCACCCGGCCTCCGCGCAAGCTCCCGAGCAGGCCCCGCAGAAGACGGCTTCGCACGCCGCATCAGGCCTGCGTTGCCCGGGCGTCCGGCCATGACCGCGACGCCCGGTGCCGGGCAGGCCCTGCATCCGCCGCGCACAGGCGGCTGGCCCCGGGTGCCGGTCCTCAATGTCCATGTCCACGACATCGGCATGGAGGCGCTGCTCGACGCCCTCGATGCGGGCGGCATGCTGCTGACGCTGCATGTCGACATGCTGGTGAAACTGCAGCAGGATCGAGAGTTCTACGAGGCCGTCGAGGCCTTCGACATTGTCACCTGCGACAGCCAGATCCTGTATTACGCGCTGCGGCTCATGGGCACGCCGGTGCGCGAGCGGGTCTCGGGATCGGATGTCTTTCCCCTCTTCTGTGCCCGCCACCGCGACAATCCCGAGGTCACGATCTTTCTGTGCGGCGGCGCGCCCGGTGTGGCCGAGCGTGCGGCCGAGCGCATCAACGCCCGGGTCGGGCGACGGATCGTGGTGGGCACCCATGCTCCGCCCTTCGGCTTCGACAGCGACCCGGATCCCGGCGCGCTCGAGGCCACCATCGCGGCCATCAACGCTTCGCGCGCCAGTGTGCTGGTGGTGGGGCTGGGCGGCGGCCGGCAGGAGAAGTTCCTGGTGCGCCACCGCCACCGCTTCAGCCATGCCCGGCTGTTCCTGCCTTTGGGGGGGGTCATCGATTACGAGGCCGGGGTGGTGAAGCGCCCGCCGCCCTGGGTCACCGGTATCGGGCTGGAGTGGCTGGCCCGCGTGATCCAGCAGCCGCGCGCCCGCTGGCACCGGTATTTCGTGCAGCAGCCACCGGTGCTGCTGCTGCTTCTGGCGCAGAAGCGCGGGCGCTACCGCAATCCCTTCGCCTCCCCCCACCCCTCCCGCGACGACCCGCCGCGCTGAGCGGCAGACCGCGGCGCGCAGGATCGTGGCGCAGCACGAAAGGTTGCCTGGTGTCACAACCATCCGCTCCAGTCAGTTCCGGTTCCGGACCGATCGCCTATCTGACCGGGACCTACCCGTCGATGTCGCACACCTTCATCCAGCGTGAGGTGGCCGGCCTGCGCGCCCTGGGCGAGGAGGTGATGACCTGCACCGTCCGCCGCGCCCCGCCCGAGACCACCCCGGGCGAGGATCAGGTCGCCGAGGCGCGCGCGACCTTCTGCATCCTCGAGGCCGCGCGGCGGCCGCACCGGCTGGTGGGCGCACATCTGCGCTGCCTGTGGCGCAGCCCGCGCCGCTGGGGCCGCGCGCTGCGGCTGGCCTGGGCGATCCGCCCGCCGGGTCTGCGCGCGGCGCTGTGGCAGCTGTTCTACTTTGCCGAGGCGGGCGTGCTGTCCGATCACCTGCAGGCCCGGGGCGCGCGCCACATTCACAACCATCTGGGCGACTCCAGCGGCACGGTGGCGCTCCTGACCGCCGAGATCGTGGGAATCCCCTTCAGCTACACCATGCACGGGCCCACGCTGTTCTACGAACCCCGCTGGTGGCGCATCGACGAAAAGACCGCCCGCGCGGCCTTCGTGGTCGCCATCAGCCATTTCGCCCGGGCGCAGGGGATGCTGTTTTCCGACCGCCGGCACTGGCCGCGCCTGCGCATCGTGCATTGTGGGGTGGACCCCGCCGCCTATGGTCGGCGCCCGCGCGGGCACTTCGGCGCACGGCTTCTGTTCGTGGGGCGGCTGGCGGCGGTCAAGGGCGTGCCGCTCTTGCTGGAGGCGGTGGCGCGGCTGCGCCCGGCCCATCCGGCGCTGCATCTGACCCTGGTGGGGGCGGGGGCCGAGCGCACCGTGCTTGAGGCTCAGGCCCGCGCGCTGGGGCTGGAGGGTGCCGTCACCTTCACCGGCGCACAGTCCCAGGCCCAGGTCGCCGACCGGCTTGAGGACAGCGATATCCTCGTTCTGCCGAGCTTTGCGGAAGGCGTGCCCGTGGTGTTGATGGAGGCCATGGCCAGCCGCATCCCCGTGGTGGCCACCCGAGTGGGCGGCGTGCAGGAACTGGTCGCCGATGGCGAGAGCGGGCTTGTCGTGCCGCCGGGCTGCGTGGACAGCCTGGTCGCGGCACTGGACCGGCTGCTGTCGGACCCCGAGCTGTGCCGCCGCATGGGCCTTGCTGGCCGCCGCACCGTCGAGGCCGAGTTCGACATCGCCCGGGAGACCCGCTGGCTGCAGGCGCTGCTCAACGGCACCGCCCCCGAAGGCCAGCTTCGCCCGGACTGATATCGCCTTGCGGGTGATGGCCGTCCGTGGCTTCCCACGCCGTTTTCCGAAGAAGCGCTTGGAACTGGCGACCCGTGGCAGGGATCGCGCGATCAGATGCCCTATGTGGCAGACCCCGTCCTGTGCTGCTGCCACAGGGGCGCGCGCGCAGCCTCGATCTCGGCCACGGCGCGGCGCTTGCCGACCCGCAGCGCGCGGCGCTGATAGGCGCGGATGAAGCGGCGCAGCTCGGGGTCGTCGAGCCGCGGCGCACCGCCCAGGGCCGCGCGCAGATAGCCCCACAGCATCGCTGCCCCCCCGGTCAGATAGGGTGGGTGGGCCAGCCGGTAGATGGCGCTGGCGGCGACATAGAGCGGGTCGCTGCCCATGAAATACTGCCCCGCGCCATGGCGCATCCGCCCGGTGAGCACGCCCTTGTCGCTGGAGCCCATGGGGCGCAGATGCTCGAAGCGCAGCTCGGGCGCGTCCCAGCTGCAGGCGATCCAGCCCAGCTGGCGGGCCTTGTGGCAGTCGATGCCGTCCCACATCACCGCGCGCACGAAGCCGCCGATCTCCTGGAAACAGGCGGTGCGGTAGAATTTCGAGGCCCCCACCGACATCTCGTCGTCGATCCGCTCGCTGATCGGCTGGCCTGCGGGGCCGGTGTACCAGGTCTTGCCCGAGCAGGTGCCGACGCGGGGGTTGGCCTCCATCCGGGCGATCAGCGCCTTGAAATACCCCGCGGGCAGGTCCAGATCGAGGTCGAGCTTGCACAGATAGGCATAATCCGCGGGATCGATGGTGGCGTATCCGGCATAGAAGGCCTCGATGACGCCCGGGCCCACGGCGCGGTGGCCGCGGTCGGGGTTGCGCAGGACGCGGATCCAGTCGTGGCGGGCGGCGTAGTCGGCCAGGATCTCCGGCGTCGCATCGGTGGAGCCGTCGTCCACGATCACCCACAGCGCCGGGCGCAGGGTCTGGGCCACCACGCTGTCCAGCGTGCGGCGCATGAAGGCCGCCTCGTTGCGGCAGGGCGAGATCACCACATAGGAGCGTGGCGGGGGCTCGGATGGCAGGGTCACGGGCGGCTCCGGGGCTGGGGGTGGCCTGTATTCTGGCGGTAGGCCAACAGGAGAGGCCATGCAATGACCCGTACCGGGCAGGGCGTGGGCCCGGCAAACCGCTTGCCTTGGCCTGCGGTGCAGGTGATCTTGCCGCCTTGGCCGGGCCGTCGAGGGTTCGGACGCTGCAGGCTGGCATTCCAGTGGCCTGGGGATGGCCATGCGATGCAAATGGTCCGGACCGCCGGTGATGGGCGGCTGCAGCCGGGAACGGGGGAAATCGGCGAATGTCACTGATGCGCAGGATCACCGAGCGCAGCGCCCGGGTTGGCGTCATCGGTCTGGGCTATGTCGGGCTGCCGCTGGCGGTGACGGCGGCGCGGGCGGGCTATCCGGTCACGGGCTTCGACGTGGATGCGGACAAGATGGTGCTGCTCGCTGCCGGTACGAGCTACATCGAGGCGGTCTCGGCCGAGGATCTTGCGGCGGTGGCGGGCCGGTTCGACTGGACCACCGATTTCGACCGGCTGTCGGACTGCGCGGTGATCGTGATCTGCGTGCCCACGCCGCTGACGGCCCACCGCACGCCCGACCTTGGCTATGTCGAGCGCACCGCGCGCCAGATCGCGCAGCGGCTGCAGCCGCAGACGCTGGTGATCCTGGAATCCACCACATTCCCGGGAACCACCCGGGACATCCTCGGCCCGATCCTGGCCGAAAGCGGGCTGGGGCTGGGGGTGGACGTGTTCACCGCCTTCTCGCCCGAGCGCGAGGACCCCGGCAACAGCCAGTACCGCACCAAGACCATTCCCAAGATCGTCGCCGGCGACGGGCCGGAGGCCGGCGCGCTGGTCGAGGCGTTCTATGCCAATGTGGTGGACCGGGTGGTGCGGGTGTCCTCCACCGCCACGGCCGAGGCGGTGAAGATCACCGAGAACATCTTCCGCTCGGTCAACATCGCGCTGGTCAACGAGCTCAAGCTCATCTTCGAGCGCATGGACATCGACATCTGGGAGGTGGTGGACGCCGCCGCCACCAAGCCTTTCGGCTACATGCCCTTCTATCCCGGGCCGGGCCTGGGCGGGCACTGCATCCCGATCGATCCCTTCTACCTGACCTGGCGGGCGCGCGAGCTGGGCCTGTCCACCCGCTTCATCGAGCTTGCTGGCGAGATCAACACCGCCATGCCGGAACATGTCGTGGGCCGGCTGCGCGAGGTGCTGGACCGGACAGTGGGGCGGGGGCTGAACGGCGCGCGGATCCTGCTGGCGGGCATCGCCTACAAGAAGAACGTCTCGGACATGCGCGAAAGCCCGGCGATGCGGCTCCTGGCGCTGCTGGACCAGGCCGGGGCGGAGGTGGCGTATCTCGACCCGCTGGTGCCCGAGATCCCCGTCACGCGGGACTATGCCCGCTATGCCGGACGGCGATCGCTTGGTCCGCAGGACGTGGCCGAACAGCCTTTCGATGCCATCCTCATCGCCACCGACCACGACGCGATGGATTATGCCCTGTTCGCCCGCAAGGGCTGTCCCGTGCTGGACAGCCGCAACGCGATGGCGCGGCGCAACCTGCCGATGACGCATGTGACCAAGGTCTGAGAGGGCCTGCCGGGGCGGTCGGGGCGGGAAACCGTAGAATTGTGACGATAAATCCTTTGCCAGATCTGCCCCGCCGTGGCAGCCTGTCTGAAATCGACCAGAACGGTTGAACTCAGATCCGGGTGTCGCGCGTGGGGTACAGGGTGCGCGAGGGGATGGAGGGTTCCACCGTTCCAGGGTGGCCCTCCATTTCTCTTCTCAGTTCTGTTGGGGCGCCCTGCACCCGATGCCGGTGTCCGCAGTTCCGGTCCGGTTCGAGCCTTCGGCCGGGTCCTCGGGCGCCGGAAGACTGCGAGCCCCCAGGATCCCCGAGGCGAGCGGCGGCGAGCAGGCGGCATGGCATCACCGTGGGGGCCGCCACGCTGAACGGCGTCACCTTGAACTGCGCCCCATATCCGCGATTCGCAGTGAGCGTGTGAAGAGCCGGATCATGTCAATCCCGGAGCAAAATTGGCCAGTTGACCGGTGGAATAGTCCCCAACGGCTGGGGTGTGGCGGGCGCCTTGTCGCGTGCGCTCCCAGGTAGCTGGCGCGCGTCAAGGCGCACTGGCC
>SKMM01000107.1 GCA_007121055.1 Paracoccaceae bacterium
CTCGGCCTGACCCCGCGCCGGGTGCTGGGGGTGTTCCGCACCGGCCCCGAAGGCGGGCGCATTCTGCCCGTGGACAAGGGCGCGGACCGCGAGTGGCGCGTGCCGGTGGGCGAGACCGCGGGCGCCGAGGATGGCGAGCTGGTCGAGGCCGAGGCACATGGCCCCGCGCGGCTGGGCCTGCCGCGGGCGCGGGTGGTGGTGCGGCTGGGCGACCCCATGGCGCCGCGCTCGGTCTCGCTGATCGCCATCCACCAGTACGGGCTGCGGCATGAGTTTCCTCCGGAGGTGCTGGAGGAGGCCGAGGCGGAGGCGCCGCTGGAGGGCGCGGTTCCGGGCGAGGACCTGCGCCATCTGCCCTTCATCACCATCGACCCCGCCGATGCCCGCGACCATGACGACGCGGTCTGCGCGGCGCCGGATGACGACCCCGCCAACCCCGGCGGCCATGTCGTCTGGGTCGCCATCGCCGATGTCGCCCGCCATGTCCGTCCTGGCTCCGCGCTGGACGCCGAGGCCCGGCTGCGCGGCAACTCGGCCTATTTCCCCGACCGGGTGGTGCCGATGCTCCCCGAGCGCCTTTCGGCCGACCTGTGCTCGCTGATCGACGATCAGGACCGCCCGGTGATTGCCGTCCGCTTGACGCTGGACCGCGCGGGCCGCAAGCGCGCCCACCGGTTCTTCCGCGGCACCATCCGCTGCCGCCGGGGCCTGAGCTACTCCGAGTTCCAGGCCGCCGCCGACGCCGGCACCGAGCCGCTGGAGGAGCCCGTGGTGGCGCCCCTCCTGGCCGCCTACCGCGCCGCGGCCGAAGCCCGTGACGCCCGCGGACCGCTCGATCTGGACCTGCCCGAACGCGAGATCGCCCTGTCGGACGACGGCGAGGTCGTCTCGGTCGGCTTTCGCGCCCGGCTCGAGGCGCACAGGCTGATCGAGGAATTCATGGTGCTGGCCAATGTCGCCGCCGCCGAGGAACTGATCGCCCGCCGCAGCCCGCTGATCTTCCGCGTCCACGACACCCCCGCGCCCGAACGCATCGAGGCGCTGCGCGAGGTGGCCGAGGCCTCGGGCCTCGCCTTCGCGCCCGGTCAGGTGATGCAGCCGCGCCTCCTGAACCGGCTGCTGGCGCAGGCCGAGGGCACCGAGGTGGATGAACTCATCAACATGGCCACGCTCCGCGCCATGGCGCAGGCGGTCTACAGCCCCGACAACATCGGCCATTTCGGCCTCGCGCTGGGGTCCTACGCGCATTTCACCTCGCCCATCCGGCGCTACGCCGACCTGATGGTGCACCGCGCGCTGATCCGGGCCCATGGCTGGGGCGAGGACGGCCTGACCGACGCCGAGGCCGACCGGCTGGAGGCCACGGCCAAGCACATCTCCGACACCGAACGCACCGCCATGGCGGCCGAACGCGACACCGCCGACCGCTACCTCGCCGCCTACCTCGCCGAACGGGTGGGCGACATCATCGGTGGCCGCGTGGCCGGCGTGAACCGCGCGGGCCTGTTTGTCCGGCTCGACGGCACCGGCGCCGACGGGCTCGTGCCCCTGCGCACGCTGGGCGCCGAGTTCTTCCGCCTCGATGCGGAGGCGCAGACCGTCACCGGCACCGAGACCGGCCGCGTCATCGGCCTCGGCGACCGCGTGCAGGTCCGGCTGGCCGAGGCCGAACCGATCTCCGGCGGCCTGCTGCTGGAGATGACCGAGCACGAGGGCGCGTCGCTGCCGCGTGGACGCGGGCGGGGCAAATCCGACCGGCGCCGCCCCGGCCCCGCCAAACGTCCCAAGCGCACCCTGCGCCGCAAGCGCTGAGCGCCACCGCGCGGGTCAGGCCGGGCGCACCGAGGCGGTCACGTAGTTCACGCTCAGGTCGCGGTCCGACAGCGACCAGCTCCAGCCCAGCGGGTTGAAGACGAAGCCCTTGCGGTCCATCGGCTCCAGCCCCGCGCCGCGGATCAGGTCGTAGAGCTCGTCGGGGGTGATGAACTTCTTCCACTCATGGGTACCCTTTGGCAGCCAGCGCATGACGTATTCGGCGCCGACGATGGCCATGACGAAGCTCTTGGGATTGCGGTTGATGGTCGAACACACCATCAGACCGCCGGGTTTCAGCAGCGCCCGGCAGGCCGCGAGGTAGGCGGCTGGATCGGGCACATGCTCGACCACCTCCATGTTCAGGACAACGTCGAACTGCTCGCCCGCGGCGGCCAGCTCCTCGGCGGTGGTCACGCGGTAGTCGATCTGCAGCCCCGACTGCTCGGCATGGATGCGCGCCACGGGGATGTTGCGCGGCGCGGGGTCGGCGCCCACCACATCCGCGCCCAGCCGGGCCATGGGTTCGGACAGAAGGCCTCCGCCGCAGCCGATGTCGAGAATGCGCAGGCCGGCGAAAGGTTTCGGCGCCGACAGGTCCCTGTCGAACTCGCCCGCGATCTGCTGGGTGATGTATTCCAGCCGGCACGGGTTGAGCATGTGCAGCGGCTTGAACTTGCCCTCGGGGTTCCACCACTCCGCGGCCATCGCCTCGAACTTTGCGATCTCGGCGGGGTCGGTGGGGCCGGCCGCGCCCGGGGAGGTGTTGGTGGCGGTATCGGTGGGCATATTGTCCTCTCTGCATCTTTCCTTCGGCCACACCCGTGGCGGGCCGGCTTTCGGGCGTATATAGGGTGATCATGGACAAGGTCGCAGACCAAAAGCGCGCGAGCGCCCATCTGTACCCGCCGCTGGAGCCCTTCGACCAGCGCATGCTGGAGGTGGGCGACGGCCACCGCATCTATGTCGAGCAATGCGGGCACCCGCAGGGCATCCCCGTGGTGGTGCTGCATGGCGGCCCGGGGGGCGGCTGTTCGCCCGCCATGCGGCGGTATTTCGATCCGGCAAGCTATCGCATCGTGCTGTTCGACCAGCGCGGCTGCGGCCGCTCGCGCCCCCATGCCAGCGTCGAGGCCAACACGACCTGGCACCTGGTGGACGACATCGAGCGGATCCGCACCATGCTGGGGATAGAGCGCTGGGTGGTTTTCGGCGGCAGCTGGGGCGCGACGCTGGCGCTGATCTACGCCCAGACCCACCCCGAGCACGCCGCGGCGCTGGTGCTGCGGGGTGTGTTCCTGATGACCCAGGCCGAGCTTGCGTGGTTCTATGGCGGCGGGGCAGGGCGGTTCTTCCCGGACCTGTGGTCCCGCTTCACCGACCTCATCCCCGAGGATGAGCGCGGCGACCTGATCGCGGCCTATCACCGGCGGCTGTTCTCCGGCGATACGGTGATGGAGACCCGCCATGCCCGCGCCTGGGCGGCCTGGGAGAACGCGCTCGCGGCCATTGACCAGCGGGGCCTCGGCGGCGAGGGGCCGGCCGATTACGCCCGCGCCTTTGCCCGGCTGGAGAACCACTATTTCATCAACGCAGGTTTTCTGGAGCGCGACGGCCAGATCCTCGCGGATCTGCCGCGGCTGGCCGACATCCCCGGGCACATCGTGCAGGGCCGGTATGACATGATCTGCCCGCCCGACAGCGCCTGGCGGCTGGCGCAGGGCTGGGCGCGCGCCGATCTGCGGCTGGTGCCGCTGGCGGGACACGCGCTGTCCGAACCGGGCATCACCGCCGAGCTTGTGTCGATCACCGATTCGCTGCGCCACCGCGCCCGGGTGCTCGGCCTCTGAGCCTAGGGCGTCCGGCGTCTGATGACGTCCCCGGGGGGAGTCCAGAGTTGGGCGCTGCCCTCCGCGTGGCCGCAGCGGGAGCCCTCGGGTCAGGCCCGGCGGGCGGAGCGGTCGCGGGCGGGCAGTACGGTGCGGACCTTCGCGGCGATATCCTCCGCGCCCAGCCGGGCGGTCGCGTACATGTCCTCGGGGCTGGCCTGGTCGATGAAAATGTCGGGCAGGACCATGGAGCGGAAGCGCAGGCCGTTGTCGAAGGCGCCTTCCTCGGCCAGCAGCTGGGCGACATGGGAGCCGAAGCCGCCCACTGCGCCTTCCTCGATGGTGATGAGCGCAGCGTGGTCCGCGGCCAGCCTAAGGATCAGGTCGCGATCCAGCGGCTTGGCGAAGCGGGCGTCGGCCACGGTGGGGCGGATGCCCTCGGCCCCCAGCGCCTCGCAGGCCTTGAGGACCTCCGACAGGCGCGTGCCGAAGGACAGGATCGCGACGTCGGCGCCTTCGCGGATCATGCGGCCGCGGCCGATCGGAAGGGGGACCCCGCGCTCGGGCATCTCCACGCCCGTACCCTCGCCGCGGGGGAAGCGGAAGGCGATGGGGCCGCTGTCGTGGGCGACAGCGGTGGCGACCATGTGGACAAGCTCCGCCTCGTCGGCGGCAGCCATGACGACGAAGCCGGGCAGGTTGGCGAGGTAGGCCACGTCGAAGGCGCCTGCGTGGGTGGCGCCGTCGGCGCCCACGAGGCCCGCGCGGTCGATGGCGAAGCGCACCGGCAGCCGCTGGATCGCCACGTCATGGACGACCTGGTCGTAGCCGCGCTGCAGGAAGGTCGAGTAGATCGCGCAGAAGGGTTTCAGACCGCCCGCCGCCATGCCCGCGCAGAAGGTCACGCCATGCTGCTCGGCGATGCCCACGTCGAAGCAGCGCGTGGGGTGGGCGCGCGCGAACAGATCGAGCCCCGTGCCATCCGGCATCGCCGCTGTCACCGCCACGATGCGCGGATCGGCCTCGGCCTCGCGGATCAGGCTCTGCGCGAAGACCTTGGTGTAGGAGGGGGCGTTGGACGCGGCCTTCTTCTGCTGCCCGGTAATCACATCGAACTTGGCCCGGGCATGGCCGCGGTCCTCGGCATCCTCGGCCGGGCCATAGCCCTTGCCCTTCTTCGTGATGGCGTGGATCAGGATCGGCCCATGGGCGCGCTGGCGCACCGTGCGCAGCACCGCCAGCAACTGCTCCATGTCATGCCCGTCGATGGGCCCGACATAGGAAAACCCCAGCTCCTCGAACAGCGTGCCGCCCACCGCCATATGCTTGAGCAGGTCCTTCGCGCGCTTGGCCCCCTCCTGCAGCGGCGAGGGCAGCATGCGGACCGCACCCTTGGCGGCCTCCTTGAACTCCTGGAACGGGGCGCCGGCATAGAGGCGCGAGAGGTATTTCGACATCGCCCCCACCGGCGGCGCGATGGACATCTCGTTGTCGTTCAGGATCACGATCAGCCGCCGCTTCTCGTGGCCTGCGTTATTCAGCGCCTCATAGGCCATGCCCGCCGACAGCGCCCCGTCGCCGATCACCGCGATGGCGTCGCCCAGCCCCTCGGGGATGGACCCACCCAGGTCCCGCGCCACGGCAAAGCCCAGCGCCGCGCTGATCGAGGTCGAGGAATGCGCCGCCCCGAACGGATCATAGGGGCTCTCCGCCCGCTTGGTGAAGCCCGACAGCCCGCCCTTCTGCCGGAGCGTGCGGATGCGGTGGCGCCGCCCGGTGAGGATCTTGTGCGGATAGCACTGGTGGCCCACGTCCCAGATCAGCTTGTCCCGCGGCGTGTCGAACACCGCATGGATCGCCACCGTCATCTCGACCACGCCCAGCCCCGCGCCCAGATGTCCGCCGGTTTCGGACACGGCACTGATGGTCTCGGCGCGCAGTTCATGGGCCAGCCGCTCCAGCTCGGCGTCGCTGAAGGCCTTGAGGTCGGCGGGCGCGTGCACCCGGTCGAGGAGCGGTGTGCGGGGGCGGTCGGTCATCGGGTCATCCGTCTGTCACATGTCGCGGGCGATAACGAAGCGCGCGGCCTCACGCAACCGTGCAGCTCCCGGCCCGTAGGGCTCCAGCGCCGCCTCGGCCTCGGCCACCAGTTCGGCCGCGCGGGCCCGCGCTCCCTCCAGCCCCAGGAGTGACACGAAGGTGGCCTTGTGCCGGCCCGCGTCCTTGCGCAGCCGCTTGCCGGCGCGGTCGGCGTCGCCCGTCACGTCGAGGATGTCGTCGGCGATCTGGAAGGCGAGGCCCAGCGCCGCGGCATAGCGCCCCAGCGCCGCGGGGTCCGCGCGCCCCAGCACCGCGCCCGCCTGTGCGGCCCAGCCGATCAGCGCGCCGGTCTTGCCGGCCTGCAG
>SKMM01000265.1 GCA_007121055.1 Paracoccaceae bacterium
GTCAGCATCTCGCGGGTGAAGGTGAAGAAGGGCCGCGCGTTGAAGCTGAGCGGGATCATGATCAGGATCGGCGCCAGCAGGAAAAAGAAGATGGCGAAGCAGATCACGCGGAAGGCATAGAACCAGACACGCTCGCCGGTGGTGGCATAGGGGGGAAGCTCGCGCATCGCTCTCTCCTCAACCGAGCTTCAGGGACTCGGCGCCCACCAGGCGCTGATACAGCCAGTAAAGCACCAGCACGCCCACCAGAAGCATGGTGCCCAGCGCCGCGGCCAGCCCCCAGTTCAGCGACTGCTGCATGTGGCGCGCGATCTCGTTGGAGATCATGCGGCCCGACTGGCCGCCCACCAGCGCCGGCGTGATGTAGTAGCCGATGGAGATGATGAACACGAGCACCGCGCCCGCGCCGATCCCCGGCAGGGTCTGCGGGAAATAGACCCGGCGGAAGGCGGTGGTGGGCGTGGCGCCCAGCGACTTGGCCGCGCGCATGTAGCTGGGCGGGATGGTGCGCATCACGGAATAGAGCGGCAGCACCATGAAGGGCAGCAGGATATGCGTCATGGCGATGATGGTGCCGGTCATGTTGTAGATCAGACTGAGCCGGTTGTCGTCGCCGATCAGCCCGACACTGACCAGCAGCGTGTTCACCACGCCCTGCTGTTGCAGCAGCACAATCCAGGCCGTGGTGCGCACCAGAAGCGACGTCCAGAACGGCAGCAACACGCAGATCATCAGCAGGTTGGCCTGCCGCATGGGCAGGATCGACATGTAATAGGCGATGGGGAAGCCGAGCAGGAAGCACAGGAAGGTGATCCCCACCGACAGCGCCAGCGTGCGGCCATAGAGCGAGACATAGATCCGCCGGTTCTCGTCGCGCTGCACGATGTTGCCGAACTCGTCGAATTCGCGATCGAGGGCGGCGACGTAATAGGACATCGTCAGCGGCCGCCCTTCGCGCTGGATCACCCGCCAGAGCGCCGGGTCGCCCCAAAGGCGATGGGCGTCCAGAAAGGCTTCTTTGTAGGGCTCCTCGAATTGCGGGACCTGCCGTGCGGTCCGCGAGATGGCCCCGCGGGCCGCGCTGAGTTCGTAGTTCAGCCGGATGCCGAGGGGGCCGATGGTCTGCTCGCGCCGAGGCCGCTCGGCATCGGCCAGGAAATCGTCGCGCAAGGCGGCAAAGACCCGTTCGTCGGGCAGCTCGCGGCCGTCCCAGCCCTGCAGCGCCTGCAGCGTGTTGGGCAGTGCATTGACGACCTGCGGGTTGTCCACGCTGCGCCACATCATCTGGCCGATAGGGAAGATGAACACCGTCAGCAGAAACACCAGCAGCGGCGCCACCAGCAGGAGGGCCGCCAGAACCCGGCGCCGTTCCGCACGCTGCAGCGCGCGCTTGAGCGGCGTGCCGTCGGCGGTGACAAGCTTCTGGCGCTTCTCGGACGCGGGTTTGCCGCTCCGCCCGGTCTCGAGGGGCACGCCCCCGGCGTCGGCCTGTGCCATGCGGATGTTTCTCCCTGCAGGCGCCGCCCGTGATCGGCCCGGGCGGTCGTCGTTGGGGCCGGAGCCCGGGGGCGGGGGGCGCGCGCGGCGCCCCCCGCCGGGGCTGCTTACTGCAGCATCCAGTTGGCGAAGCGCTCGCGCAGCTCGTCGCCGTAATCGGTCCAGAAATCGTTATCCAGCACGATCGGAGCGAAGTAGTTCTCGGGCGCGGTGGGCATGTGCTCGTTCATGTCGATACCCAGATCGGCATGCTCGCCCACCAGCTCGGCCGAAGAGGCGCGGGCGGGACCATAGGAGATGAAGCTCGCCTGGTCGGCCAGCCGCTGGGTGTCGGTGGCGAAGTAGAGATACTCCATCACGGCATCCACGTTCGGGCCATCGGCGGGCACCACCCAGCCGTCCCATTCCACCACCTGGCCGTCCCAGATGATCTCGGCTTCCATGCCCTCGACCTCGATGGCGTCGAACATCCGGCCGTTGTAGCCGGTGGCGAACACCACCTCGCCGTCGGCGAGAAGCTGCGGCGCCTGCGCACCCTCGGTCCAGAACACGATGTCGTCCTTGATCGTGTCCAGCTTGGCAAAGGCGCGGTCCTGACCCTCGGGAGTGGCCAGCACGTCATAGATGTCGTCGGGGTCCACCCCGTCGGCATAGAGCGCCCATTCCAGGTTGGTCCCCGGACGGTCCTGCAGCGCGCGCCGGCCCGGGAAGTTCTCGGTGTCGAACAGGTCGGCGATCGAGCTGGGCTGGTTGTCCTCCGGGAAGGCGCCCGGACGGAAGGTCAGCACGGTGGAGTAGACGATCTGCGGGATGAAGCACTCGCCCAGCGAGCCCGGCAGGAAGTCCTCGGACGCGGGCGTGCCGTCCGGCGCGGCGGCTAGCATTTCGTCATGGTCGATGGGCAGGATGATGCCCTCGTCGCAGGCGAGCTGCGCGTCCGACGGCAGCATGTCGACAAGGTCCCAGGTGACGTTGCCCGCCTGGCTCTGGGCCCGCAGCCCCGCCAGCGCATTGGCCGAGCCGTCGTCGTTGATGATGGTGACGTGCGGGTTCAGCTCCATCCAGGGTTCGTGGTAGGCACGAACCTGGCTCTGGGTGTAGGCCCCGCCCCAGGAGACGATGGTCAGGCTGATGGGGTCCTCGGCGGCCTGGGCGGCGCCCAGCGCCAGCAGGCTGACGGCACTGCCGGCCCCGATGAGTTTCAGCGAACGCTGTGTCATGCGTGACTCCTCTGTCGCATGGTCTGGGGGTGGTTGTCGTCCCACGCTCCCTTGTTGCGGCGCCGCGCGGGCGCCGATCCCTCGTTGCCGCGCCACACTGGGCCCGGCTCTCCGTGCGGCGCCATCCTGGCGCCTGCTCTCCTTGCGGCGCCACGGCGGCGCCGGTGGGCCGGGCCGCCCCTCAGGAGGGGTCGAGCGCCCGGCAATCCTGCATCGCCCAGCCCAGCCGCAGCGCGTCGCCGACCCGGACCTTCCGGCCACTGCTGGAGTTGGGCACCTTGACGATGAATTCGTCGTTGCCCGCGACCTGCACCCGCACCCGGATATGGTCGCCGAGATAGATCAGCTCCTGCACCTGGGCGTCGAAGACATTGTCCATGTGGCTGTCGCCGCCGGCAATCATCACGCGCTCGGGGCGCAGCGACAGGGTGGTCTGCGCCCCCTCCCCCTCGACATTGACGCGCAGCGCCTTCACCTCGCCGCCGCCCTCGCTCAGCTTCACGGTGCAGACATCGCCCTCGATGCGCACCACCTGCCCGCGCAGGGTGTTGTTTTCCCCAATGAAGGCGGCGACGAAGGCGTTTGAAGGCTCCTCATACAGGATATCGGGCGGGGCGAGCTGCTGGATCTTGCCGTCGTCGAACACCGCGACCTTGTCCGACATCGTCAGCGCCTCGGTCTGGTCATGGGTCACATAGACCACCGTGACCCCGAGGCTTTCATGGATGTGCTTGATCTCGTACTGCATACGCTCTCGCAGGTTCTTGTCGAGCGCGCCGAGCGGTTCGTCCATCAGCACGAGGTCGGGCTCGAACACCAGCGCGCGCGCCAGCGCGATGCGCTGTTGCTGGCCGCCCGAAAGCTGCGCCGGCCGGCGCCCGGCGAAGGCGCCCATCTGCACCATGTCGAGAGCGCGCTTGACCTTCGCCTCGCGGTCGGACCGGCCGAGGCCGCGCACCTCCAGCGGAAAGGAGAGGTTCTCGCCCACCGTCATGTGCGGAAACAGGGCGTAGTTCTGGAACACCATCCCGATCCCGCGCTTGTGCGGCGGGATGTTGTTGATGGGCTTGCCGCCCAGCAGGATATCGCCCGAGGTTGCGGTTTCGAACCCCGCCAGCATCATCAGGCAGGTCGTCTTGCCGGACCCGGACGGGCCCAGCATGGTCATGAATTCGCCCCGGGCAATGTCCAGGTTCAGGTCCTTCACCACGAGGCTCACGCCGTCATAGCTTTTCTGGACCCGGTCGAACCGGACGAAAGCGGTGTCATCACGCACGTCGAACACGGCGGACCCCTCCTGTCATCTCCGGGGTCTGATGCGCCCCGGTTGGCAGGAAATAAACCTTACCCCCCCAAGAAATGCAACCTATACCCCGCCGATGCCCCGAAATGCGGCATTCGCCAGGGGTTTGGCGCGGGAAAGCCGGCCCGCTTGCACCCGGGCAGCGGCGCTGCGATGGTGCCGGCCGAGCGCAGGGGGGACCATGGCGACGCTGCTGTTGACGCATCCGGCCAGCCGCTGGCACGAGACACCGCGAGGCCATCCCGAACGCGTCGCGCGGATCGAGGCTGTGGAGGTGGTGCTGTCCGCCCCCGCCTTTGCCGCGCTGATCCGGGCCGAGGCGCCGCGGGCCGAGGTGGCCGAGGTGCTGCGCTGCCACCCGCAGGCGCATCTGGACGCGCTGGAGGCCGCGCTGCCCGGCGAGGGGACGCGGGCGCTGGATGCCGATACCCATGTGAGCCCGCGCTCGGTCGAGGCGGCGCTGCACGGGGTGGGGGCGGCCTGCGCGGCGGTGGATGCGGTACTGGCGGGCGAGGTCGCGAACGCCTTCTGTGCCATGCGCCCGCCCGGCCACCATGCCGAGGCGCAGCGGCCCATGGGCTTCTGTCTGTTCGGAAATGTGGCCATCGCGGCCAAGCGGGCACTGGACCACCATGGGCTGGAGCGCGTCGCGGTGGTCGATTTCGATGTCCACCATGGCAACGGCACCCAGGCGCTGCTGTGGGACGAGCCGCGGGTCCGGTTCGTGTCCTCGCACCAGATGCCGCTCTGGCCGGGCTCGGGCGGCCCGAAGGAACGCGGGGCCCATGGGCAGATCACCAATCTCCCGCTGCCGCTCGGGGCCAAGGGCGACGTGTTCCGCGCAGCCTGGGCGCCGGCGCTGGCGGCGCTGCGGGCCTGGGAGCCGGAACTGGTGCTGGTCTCGGCGGGGTTCGATGGCCATGCCGCCGACCCGCTGGCAGGGCTGGCGCTGCGGGTGGAGGATTTTGTCTGGATCACGCGGGGCTTGTGTGATCTGGCCGCGGCGACCTGCGGCGGCCGGTTGGTGTCGGTGCTGGAGGGGGGCTATGATCTGGACGCGCTGGCGGCCTGCGTGGCCGCCCATGTGGAGGCTCTGATGGAGGCGGGCGAATGACGGCACCGAAACCGGTGGCGAAGATGAGCTTCGAGGAGGCGATGCGCGAGCTCGAGGCGGTGGTGGGCCAGCTAGAGTCGGGCGAGGTGGAGTTGGAGAAGTCCATCGCCCTGTATCAGCGCGGCGCCGAGCTTAAGGCGCATTGCGACGCAAGGCTGGCCGATGCGCAGGCGCGGGTGGAGAAGATCCGGCTGGGCGAGAACGGCCCCATCGGCACCGAAGGCTTCGACGCCGGATGACCTTTGCCGACGCGCTGACCGAGGCCGCCGGCCGGATCGAGGCCCGGCTGATGCAGGCGTTGGACCTGCTGCCCGCCAGTTCCGTGCACGACGCGATGGCCCATGCCCTGACGGGCGGCAAGCGGCTGCGCGGGTTCCTGGTGCTGGAGGGGGCGGCGCTGCATCGGGTTCCGCAGGCGCAGGCGCTGCAGGCCGCAGCCGCCATCGAGGCGCTGCACGCCTATTCGCTGGTGCACGACGACCTGCCGGCCATGGACGACGACGATTTGCGCCGCGGCCGGCCCACGGTTCACCGCCAATGGGACGAGGCGACCGCGATCCTTGCGGGCGACGCGCTGCAGACGCTGGCCTTCGCGATCCTGGCCGAGGAGGCCACGCATCCCGACCCCACGGTACGGATCGCCCTGGTGGCGAGCCTGGCGCAGGCTTCGGGTGCTGCCGGGATGGTACTGGGACAGGCGCTGGACATCGCCGCCGAAAGCGCCGGCCGGCCGCTGACGCTGGAGGAGATCACGGCCCTGCAGGCCGGCAAGACCGGCGCGCTGATCGGCTGGGCCGCACAGGCGGGCGCGGTGCTGGGGCGCGCGGACCCCGCGGCGCTGGGGCGCTATGCCGCGGCGCTGGGCCTCGCCTTCCAGA
>SKMM01000169.1 GCA_007121055.1 Paracoccaceae bacterium
CCCCGCGACGACCAGGACGCCGCCATCGCCGCCCTCCACGCCCGGCTGATCGAGGAGGCCGACGCAACCCCGCTCCCCCAGCCGCTGGCCGCTGAGTAACCCGGCACCTCCGGGCGACCGGCGGCCCCGACCAACTGCACCGGCCGGCGCGCCACCCCCCGCGGAGCGGGACAGCGCGCCGGCCTGACCTTCATGTGCCAAATGACCGCGCGGGCCACCGCAGCGTCCCGCCGGGCGGTGCGACCCGAGGCGCCCGCCGGCCGCATCAGTGCGCCTGCGCCCAGTTCTCCCCCACGCCCGCGTCCACGATCAGCGGCACCGACAGGTCCACCGCCGGCCGCGCCGCGCCCTCCATCACCGCGCGCACCCGCTCGATGACGGCGTCCACCGCGCCTTCCTCCACCTCGAACACCAGCTCGTCATGCACCGTCAGCAGCATCCGCGCGGGCAGGCCGCGCAGCGCCGCCGGCACCCGCACCATGGCCCGCCGGATGATGTCCGCCGCCGCCCCCTGGATCGGCGCGTTGATCGCGCCCCGCCGGGCAAAGCCACCCCCCGGCCCCTTGGCGTTGATCTCCGGCGTGTGCACCTTCCGCCCGAACAGCGTCTGCACGAAGCCGTGCTTCTTGGCGAAGGCCACCGTCTCGTCCATGTAGTCCCTGATCCCCGGAAACCGCTCGAAATAGGTGTCGATGAAGCGCTGCGCCTCCTCCCGCGGGATGCGCAAATTCCGCGCGAGCCCATAGCCGGAAATCCCGTAGATCACCCCGAAATTGATCGCCTTCGCCTGCCGCCGCACGGAGGGATCCATCCCCTCCAGCGGCACCCCGAACATCTCCGACGCCGTCATGGCGTGGATGTCCAACCCCTCGCGAAACGCCTGCTTCAGCGCGTCAATGCCCGCGACATGCGCCAGAATCCGCAGCTCGATCTGGGAGTAATCCAGGCTCACCAGCCGGTGCCCCGGCGTGGCCACGAACGCCTCCCGGATCCGCCGCCCCTCCTCCGAGCGCACCGGAATGTTCTGCAAATTCGGGTCGGTCGAGGCCAACCGCCCCGTATTCGCCCCCGAGATCACGTAGGACGTATGCACCCGCCCCGTCTCGGGATGGATATGGTCCTGCAACGCGTCGGTATAGGTGGATTTCAGCTTCGCCACCTGCCGCCAGTCCAGCACGCGGGCCGGCAGGTCATGCCCCTGCGCCGCCAGATCCTCGAGCGTCTCGGCATCCGTCGAATACGCCCCCGACTTGCCCTTCTTCCCGCCCTGCAAGCTCATCTTCTCGAACAGGATTTCCCCCAACTGCTTGGGCGAGCCCACATTGAAGCTCTCCCCCGCCAGCTCGTGGATCTCGGCCTCCAGCCCCGCCATCTTCTGCGCAAACGCATTGGACATGCGCGACAGCGTGTCCCGGTCCACCTTGATCCCGGCCATCTCCATCTCCGCCAGCACCCCCACCAGCGGCCGTTCCAGCGTCTCGTAGACCGTCGTCACCCGCGCCCGGTGCAGCCGGGGTTTCAGCGTGTCCCACAGGCGGAAGGTCACATCCGCATCCTCGGCGGCGTAAGGCACCGCCTCGGCAATCGGCACCGCCGCGAAGGTCCGCGCGGATTTGCCCGAGCCCAGCAAGGATTTGATCGGAATGGGAGAATGCCCGAGATACCGCTCCGACAGCGCATCCATCCCATGCCCGTGCAGCCCCCCATGCTGGGCATAGGAGATCAGCATCGTGTCGTCGATGGGCGCCAAGGAAATTCCATGCCGCGCAAGTACTTTCGCGTCATACTTCACGTTCTGGCCGATCTTCAGGATCGCGTCGTCCTCCAGCACCTCCTTCAACGCGGGCAAGGCCTCGTCGAACCCGATCTGCCCCTCCTGCGGCCGGTCCCCGCCGAAGAGATCCCCACCCCCCTCGGTGTGCGCGAGCGGCACATAGGCCGCCTCCCCCGGCGCCAGCGCCAGCGACACCCCCACCAGCCCCGCGCGCATCTCGTCGAGCCCGGTGGTCTCGGTATCCACCGCCACCACGCCCCGCGCCCGGGCGCGGGACAGCCAATACCGCAACGTCTCGATGTCCCGAATGCAGACGTAAGCCTCTGGATCGAAAGCCACTTCCGGCGGCGCCTCCGCGACCGGCGCCTCGGGCGCCTTCGCCTCCACCGCCGGCGCCTCGACCCCCAGATGCTCGGCCACCCGCCGCGTCAGCGTGCGGAACTCCATCTGCCCGAGGAAGCCCAGCAGCGCCTCGGCCTCCGGCGCCCGCACCTCCAGATCGTCGAGGCCCACCGGCAACGGCGTATCCTCGGCCAGCGTAACCAGTTGCCGTGAAACGCGAATCTGATCGGCGAAGTCGATCAGGGTCTGCCGCCGCTTGGGCTGCTTGATCTCGTCTGCGCGCGCCAGCAGCGTCTCGACATCCCCATACTCCCGGATCAGCAGCGCGGCGGTCTTGACCCCGATGCCAGGCGCGCCCGGAATGTTGTCCACGCTGTCGCCCGCCAGCGCCTGCACGTCGATCACCCGCTCGGGCGCCACGCCGAATTTTTCCTCGACTTCCTCGGGGCCTATGCGGCGGTTCTTCATCGGGTCGAGCATCTCGACCCCGCCGCCCACGAGCTGCATCAGGTCCTTGTCCGAGCTGATGATGGTGACCGAGCCCCCCGCCGCACGGGCCTGCGCGGCGAGCGTGGCGATGATGTCGTCGGCCTCATAGCCCTCCACCTCCAGACAGGCGAGGTTGAAGGCGCGCGTGGCCTCCCGCGTCAGGGGAAACTGGGGCCGCAGATCCTCGGGCGGCTCGGGGCGCTGCGCCTTGTAACCCTCGAAAATGTCGTTGCGAAACGTCTTGGCGGAGTGGTCGAACACCACCGCCGCATGGGTCGGCGCGGGCACGCCGTCGACCTGCGTCGTGCTGGTCTGCACGTACTTCAGCAGCATGTTGCAGAAACCGGAAACGGCGCCCACCGGCAACCCGTCCGAGGCCCGCGTCAGCGGCGGCAGCGCGTGATAGGCGCGGAAGATGTAGCCCGACCCGTCGATCAGGTGCAGATGGCAGCCCTTGCCGAAACCCATGTCGCGCCCTCCGGTGACCCTCGGGCGCTTCTGCCACGTCCGCCCCGGACCCGCCAGCCGGCGGGCGGGTTAACGAAAGGTGAAAACCGCAGATCGGGGCCGCCGCGGCACCCTGACGTGACAGCCAAAGTGTGCGAAATGACAGAATCGGCACGCCCCGCGCCAGTTTTCGGCTCTTCCGACGGGTATCAGGATACCGTTCACCCGGCCGATCCCCACGATTAACCGGTGGTTAACCCGTCAGGCCGCGGCGCCGTCATCCCCGACGTAATCCTCGTGGATGAATCGCTTGTCGCAATAGCCGCACTCCACCCAGCCGGTGTCGAGCGGGATCGACAGCCAGACCCGGGGATGGCCCAGCGCCCCTTCGCCGCCGTCGCAGCAGACGCGGAATTTGGAGACGATCTCGGTCTCCGGGGCAGGGTGGCTGGGCGCGGGCGGTGTCATGGAACCCTCACGGTCGGGACGCCCCTGACATACAGGACGCCCCGCGCCGATCAAGCCCTTGCGTCAGGCCCCTGTGACGGGGCTCAACCCGGGGGCGGGCCGTACTCGTTGTCGGCGATGTCGCCCTCCTTGAAGCCGAGCTCCACCAGCGCCCAGATCAGCGCCGCCAGCGCCGCGATGCCGATCACCATCACCCACAGCCGCGGCATCATCGTCACCGTGCCGTCGGGCAACTGCATGGGCCGGTAGCCGATCTTCAGCCCCTCGAGCACCAGGTAGATCGCCGAGGGGGTCAGGAAGGCCGCCACCTTGGGCAGCATCGGCTGGCCCCTGTCGTGCAGCCGCCGCGTGGCCAGCGCCGAGACCGGCCACAGCACCCCGAGCGTCAGCGCCATCGACAGGATGCGCCCGATCACCCCGTCCCCAAAGAGCCATGCCACCGCAGCCCAGATCACGAACAGGACCACCGCCAGCCCGATGCTGCCGATCCACCATTGCTTCCGGTTGATCCTGCCGTCGAAACTGGTGAAAAACTCCATCTCGTCCTCCTTTGCTTGGCTCTTAGGTAGAGAGGGCACCCCCCTGCTGCAACTGCGGCCCGGGGGACGTGAGCGCGCAGGGAGGGCGGCGATGTCCATGGCGATCGAGATCGAGGGATTGCGCAAGGTCTATGCCGCGGCCGGGCGGGGGGCCGAGAAGGTGGCGCTGCAGGGTGTGGACCTGGCGGTGCCGGCGGGCAGCATCTTTGGCCTGCTGGGCCCCAACGGGGCGGGAAAATCCACGCTGATCAACATCCTGGCGGGGCTCGTGACGAAGACCGCGGGGCGCGTGCGGATCTGGGGGTTCGACCAGGACGTCAACCCGCGCCAGAGCCGCGCGGCCATCGGCGTGATGCCGCAGGAGACCAACATCGATCCCTTCTTCACCCCCCGCGCCGCGCTGGAGGTGCAGGCGGGGCTCTATGGGGTGCCGAAAGGCCGCCGGCGCACCGACGAGATCCTTGGCCTGATCGGGCTGACCGACAAGGCCGAGGCCTATGCCCGCACGCTCTCGGGCGGGATGAAGCGCCGGCTTCTGCTGGGCAAGGCGCTGGTGCACGGGCCGCAGGTTCTGGTGCTGGACGAGCCCACCGCGGGCGTCGACCTGGAGTTGCGCCAGATGCTGTGGGCCAATGTCCGCAAGCTCAACGCCGCGGGGATGACGATCATCCTGACCACCCATTACCTGGAGGAAGCCCAGGAGATGTGCGACGAGATCGCCATCATCGACCATGGCCGGGTGGTGGCGCAGGACGCCACCGCCGCGCTGGTGGGGCGGATGGACGGCAAGACGCTGGTGATCGAGCCCGACGGCCCCGTGCCCGAGCGGATCGATCTGCCCCCGGGGGTCAGCCTGCAGCGCCGGGCCTCGGGCGCGCTGGCCTTCAGCTACAGCCGCAGCCGGGTGGCGCCCGGCGCGGTGCTGGCCGCGCTTGCCGCCGCCGGGGTGGGCATCCGCGACCTTGCCACCGAGGAGCCCGATCTTCAGGACGTGTTCCTCGCGCTGACCGGCGCGGCCGCCTGAGCCACCCGCCAGCCGCGTATCCCCTCCGCCCGGCGCCGCGCCGCAGGCCCCGGTCCAGCCCCGGTGATGCCCCCGCAGGCACCCTGCTGCCGCGTGGCCCCGCGCCCCCCTGACGCCACCGCCACGCTTGATTTTCGCGCGTGATTCGGCATTCTCGGGGGTACGGGAGCGGTCGTGCTCGCCGTCCGCGGGCCCCCGGGCCGGGCGGGTCGGGGGCGTGACCTGCGTCGGGCGACGCCCCGGTCGTGGCAATCCTGCCGCGGCGACATTCTGGAAGGACGACGGAAAATGCCCACCGGCACCGTGAAGTGGTTCAATGCGACCAAAGGGTATGGGTTCATCGCCCCCGATGATGGCGGCAAGGACATCTTCGTGCACATCTCGGCGGTCGAGCGCGCCGGACTGAAGGGTCTGAACGACAACCAGAAAGTGGGCTACGAGCTGCAGTCGGGCCGGGACGGCCGAGCCTCGGCGTCGGATCTGCGTCTGCTCTGAGCCGCCGCGCGGCCGGCGCGCGCCTCCCACGGCAGACCGCGGCGGCGCGCCGGGGAATTGCGGCGGGGTCGCGGCGGGCCCGGGGCCACGGGTGACATCGGACCTGTGGGCTGCGCCCTCGGTGCGCGGATCGTAGCCTGCGAAGCAACGCGCCTTCGGCACAGCGGGCTTTCCAGCCACGAGGATTACACCGTCGGCCGGGGTCATGGCGGCCGGGGCGGCCTGCGCCGCACCGGGAGGTGCCTAGCAGGCCGCTGAAATTCTCCGGCGGTTGGTCGGATTTCCCTGATCACCGCTTGTGAGGCCGGCATTGCCTGTTCGCCATGTTCGGCCTCGGTGCTGTCCCCGGCGTCAGGCGGCCAGC
>SKMM01000262.1 GCA_007121055.1 Paracoccaceae bacterium
ACGACCAGCTGGCGGCGGAAAAGGCCGATCTGGAGGCCGCCATCGCCCGCCTGCGCTCCGGTATCGGCGCCCTCAACCGCGAGGGGCGCGAGCGGCTGCTGACGGCCTTCGAGCAGGTCAACGCCAATTTCGCCGCCCTCTTCACCCATCTGTTCGGCGGCGGGGAGGCCCGGCTGGCGCTGGTCGAATCCGACGACCCGCTGGAGGCGGGGCTGGAGATCCTCTGCCAGCCGCCGGGCAAGAAGCTCGCCACCCTCTCGCTCCTGTCAGGGGGCGAGCAAACGCTGACGGCGCTCGCGCTCATCTTCGGGGTATTCCTGACCAACCCCGCCCCGATCTGCGTCCTGGACGAGGTCGACGCCCCGCTCGACGACGCCAACGTGGCGCGTTTCTGCGACCTGCTGGACGAAATGACCCGCCGCACCGAGACGCGGTTCCTCATCATCACCCACAACGCCGTCAGCATGAGCCGCATGGACCGTCTGTTCGGCGTGACCATGGCCGAGCAGGGGGTCAGCCAGCTCGTCAGCGTAGACCTGCGCCGGGCCGAGGCGCTGGTGGCCTGAGGGCCCGCTAGGCCTCTTGAATCGCCCCCGAGCCTCTCCCAAATCCAAATCGCCGGGTGCCACCATGGGTCCGGCAATCCCGGCCCGTCCCCGCATGGGAGGGCCATCGTACCCCATCGCTTCTGAACGGAGGATGACATTATGCGCGCTTTTGATCCCACCCCGCTCTATCGGGCCACCGTCGGCTTCGACCGCATGGCCGACATGCTCGACCGGGTGATGGCTGGCGACGCGAGCCAGCCCACCTATCCGCCCTACAACATCGAGAAGACGGGCGATCACGCCTATCGCATCTCGATCGCCGTGGCGGGCTTCTCGGCTGAGGAGCTTTCCGTCGAGGTCAAGGAAAACGCCCTCCACGTCTCGGCCCGCAAGACCGAGGAAACCGAGGATGGCCGCACCTTCCTGCACCGCGGCATCGCCACCCGCGCCTTCGAGCGGCGCTTTCACCTGGCCGACCATGTCCGCGTCAGCGGCGCCACCCACGCCGACGGCATGCTGCACATCGATCTGGTGCGCGAGATCCCAGAAGCGCTGAAGCCCCGCCGCATCGAGATCGCCCGCGGCGCCGGCGAGGGTGCCCGCATGGTCGAGGCGTCGGCGGCCTGATCAAAGCACGCAGGCTCCGAAGGAAGTAATCCTCCGAGGAGGCTGCGGCACTCCAACGACGGCCACGTGACTGGGGGGCATCCGCGATGCCCCCTTTTCCATGGTGGCGCGACCATGCCAAGGCTCAACCATCGGCCCACGCCGGACCTTGAAAACGCCCCGCATCCCCCCCATACTTGGCACGTTCCGCAAGGGACTATGGGTGTAGACAGGCTTGTCAAGCTGGATCGGACGGGGGTGCGATTCCCCCCACCTCCACCAATCATTCCGGTTCGTGGACCGGCGCGCGGGGGTGAATTAGGATCGACGGACGGTGGCGCGAGTTCTTGCACCTCGGTGTGGATGCAGCCGTTATCTGCTCACTTGCATAGTTGCCAACGACAACCGTGCTCCGGTGGCCGTTGCTGCGTAAGCAGTAACAAAACCGAAACTTGAAGCCCTTGCGTCTAGCAGCGCAAGGCGGGGTTTGCAGGTACCTGGCAACAGAAACCTGCGCCTACCTTCCCGCAGCATCGGTGCGTCCGGTTCGGTGTGCCTTGTGAGGCACCGGAGACTGGAATACCCGTCCGACCTCCGCATGGGTCCATATGGTCGCAGGATGGGCGGGGGCCGAATGACACGGCCCACCGTCTCCGTCCGGCGTTCGTAATGGCCCTGGCAGAGGCACGTGTCAGGGCGCTGGCCGGGGTGCCATCCTGCGCCTCGCCCTCGGGCCGAATGCCCCGAACAAGCCCCCTCGGCCGCCCTGTCAGCCGCGCACCACGCGGGACCCGAGGTTGCGCAAGGCTGCATCCACCAGCCCGCGTTCCCGCGCCGTCAGGCGCTGGGCACGGGGATAGCGGGGGCGGTCGCGGTCGTCGAGAATCGGGGCCTCCCAGCCGCGGGTCGTCTCGAAGAACCGCTCGGCCCCGGCCTCGCCGAACTCCGTGACGAAGCCCTGCACCACCACATCGAGATAGCTCAGCAGGATCGGCTGGCGCTGGCCCGCCTCGTCCGTGCGGTGCAGGGGCACGGCATAGATCTGCGCGGCCACCGGCCGGGTGGCGGCATGGGCCAGACCCTCGACCAGCGGGTGCCGGTCATACCCGGTTTCCCGCTCGTCGAGCGCCCGCCAGTCGCCTCCAGGCACTGCGGCGATCAGCCCCTCGATCTCGGCCCCCGGCACCAGCTCCACCGAGAGGTAGGCGGTGTCGCGCAGATGCGTGTGACGCCAGACCCGCCGCCAGCCGGTCACGCGCGCAGCGTAGGCCTCGGCATAGACATGGGTGCGGCGGTTCACGAGGCTGCCGTAGCCGAAGAAGAAGGGCTCGCTCATGCCCCTGATCTTGCGCAGACGGCCCCTCTTCGCAAGGCCCGGAGTGCCTTTTGAGTGGGCGACCCGTCTGCGGCGCTGCCTGCGGGCCTGGCTCCCCCTTGCCTGCGCCCGGTGGGCTCGGGTAAGGCGGGCACGTCAGGTACGGGAGAATCCGGCAAGTGCCGGTGCCGAAGGAGCAACCGCCCCGGTAAACTCTCAGGCGCAAGGGACCGGTCTGGCAAAGGAACTCTGGAGAGAGGCGCGGTCGCGCCCGCCGAAGGGATAACGATCTCAGGCGAAAGGACAGAGGGGGCATCGGCCGCGGGGGACCGCGGGCTTGATGCCGGGGCGTGACTCCGGCCGGACACGGAGGGCGCGATGGGGGATCTGCGGACACTGCCGCTGGCGGCGCTGCACGCCGAACTGGGCGCGCGGATGGGTCCTTTCGCCGGGTGGGAGATGCCGGTGCAATACGCGGATGGCGTGCTGCGCGAGCATCTGCACTGCCGGTCGGCGGCAGCGTTGTTCGACGTCAGCCACATGGGCCAGGTGATGCTGCACGGCCCCGGGGCGGCCGCGGCGCTGGAGGCGCTGGTGCCGGCCGATCTGGTGGGGCTGGCGGACGGGCGGCAGCGTTACGGGCTGTTTACCGACCTGCAGGGCGGCATCCTCGACGATCTGATGGTGGCCCGGCGCGGCGACGATCTTTTTCTGGTGGTGAACGCCGCCAATGCCGCGGCCGATGTGGCGCATCTGCAGGCAGGCCTGCCCGCGGGCATCGAGGTCGATGTGATCGCCGACCGCGCGCTGCTGGCGCTGCAGGGTCCGAAAGCCCAGGGGGCGCTGGCACCGCTGGTGCCGTGCGCGGCGGCGATGCGGTTCATGGATGCCGCGGTGCTGGACTGGGAGGGCGCCGCGCTGTGGCTCTCGCGCTCCGGCTACACCGGCGAGGACGGCTTCGAGATCTCGGTGCCGTTGGGCGCGGCCGAGGCCTTTGCCCGGACGCTGTTGGCCCAGCCCGGCGTCGCCCCCGCCGGTCTCGGCGCGCGCGATTCGCTGCGGCTGGAGGCCGGACTGCCCCTCCAGGGCCAGGACATCGGGCCCGACACGAGCCCGGTGGAGGCGGGCCTCGGCTGGTCCGTGGGCCGTGCGCGGCGTACAGGCGGCGCCCGCCCCGGCGGCTTTCCGGGGGCCGAGCGCATCCTGCACGACCTCGCCCATGGCACGGCCCGCGCCCGCGTAGGCCTGCTGCCCGACGGCCGCGCGCCCATGCGCGCGGGCACGCCGCTCTTCGCGGCCGAGGGCGACCCCACCCCCATGGGCCGCATCACCTCCGGCGGCTTCAGCCCCTCGCTGGAACGCCCCGTGGCGATGGGTTTCGTGCCGTCGCGTCTTTGCGCGCCCGGCACCCGGGTTTACGCTGAGCTTCGCGGCCGGCGCCTGCCGGCCGTGGTGACCGCGCTGCCCTTCCGGGCGCCGGGCTATCGCAAATGACCCCCCGACGGCGCCACGCCGCCGCAACCGAAGCGAGGGACCCATGAAATACACCGAGGAACACGAGTGGCTGCGCGTCGACGGCGAGCTTCTTGTGGTGGGCATCACGGAGTACGCCGCCAAGCAGTTGGGCGATGTCGTCTTCGTCGAACTGCCCGAGGTCGAGGCCCAGGTCGCCAAGGGTGACGAGGTCTGCGTGATCGAGAGCGTCAAGGCCGCGTCCGACATCCTCGCCCCGCTGGAGGGCGAGATCGTCGAGGTGAACGAAGCGCTCGTCGACAACCCCGCGCTGGTCAACGACGACCCCACTGGCGAAGCGTGGTTCTTCAAGATGCGCGTGGACGATCTCTCGGTGCTCGACGGCTTCATGACCGAGGACGAATACGCCGAGTTCGTCGCCTGACGCGCCGGGCCCCCGCCGGTGCCCTCGCCCTGGCGCCCGGCGGCGCTACCCTGCGCCCAAACCAGATGCGCGGACCCATCCGCCGCAGCCACGGGAGCCTTGCATGGCCGATCTGCCGCTCGACTATGACCCCTACGATTTCAGCAACCGCCGCCACATCGGGCCCTCGCCCGACGAGATGGCCGCGATGCTGGCCGAGCTTGGGGTCGACAGCCTCGACGCGCTGATCGACGAGACGGTCCCGTCGGCCATCCGCCAGGCCGCACCGCTGGACTGGGCGCCCCTGTCCGAAGGCGCGCTGCTGGCGCGGATGCGGCAGGTGGCGGCGAAGAACCGGACCCTGACCTCGCTGATCGGGCAAGGCTTCTACGGCACGATCACGCCGCCTGCGATCCTGCGCAACATCTTCGAGAACCCCGCCTGGTACACCGCCTATACCCCCTACCAGCCCGAGATCGCGCAGGGCCGGCTGGAGGCGCTGCTGAATTTCCAGACAATGGTCAGCGACCTGACCGGCCTCGACATCGCCAACGCCTCACTCCTGGACGAGGCCACCGCCTGCGCCGAGGCCATGGTGATGGCCCAGCGGGTGGCCAAGTCGAAGGCCCGAGCCTTCTTCGTCGAAGACACCTGCCACCCCCAGAATATCGCCGTGATGCGCACCCGGGCCGAGCCTCTGGGCATCGAGCTGATCGTGGGAAAGGCCGCTGACCTCGATCCCGCCCGGGTGTTCGGCGCGATCTTCCAGTATCCCGGCACCCATGGCGAGATCCGTGACCTTAGCCCCGAGATGGAGGCGCTGCACGCCGCGGGCGCGCTGGGCATCGTCGCCACCGACCTCCTCGCCCTGACCCTGATCCGCGAACCGGGCGCCATGGGCGCCGACATCGCCGTGGGCTCGGCCCAGCGCTTCGGTGTGCCGATGGGCTATGGCGGCCCGCACGCCGCCTTCATCGCCTGCCGCGACGTCTTCAAGCGCGCGCTGCCGGGGCGGCTGGTGGGCGTGTCCGTGGACGCCCGCGGAAACCGCGCCTACCGCCTCGCACTGCAGACCCGCGAGCAGCATATCCGCCGCGAAAAGGCCACCTCCAACGTCTGCACCGCCCAGGCGCTGCTGGCGGTGATGGCCTCGATGTACGCCGTGTTTCACGGGCCCAAGGGCCTTGCCGCCATTGCCGCCCGGGTCCACCACCGCACCGCCCGGCTGGCCACGGCGCTGCGGGCTGCCGGCCTGCAGGTGGAACAGGACGCCTTCTTCGACACGCTCACCGTCAAGGTCGGTCCGGTCCAGGAGGGGATCGGCCAGGCCGGCATCCTGTCCGCCGCCCGGGCCGAGGGGCTGAACCTGCGCCGGGTGGGTCGCGACCGCGTCGGCCTCAGCCTCGACGAGACCACCGATGACGGCGTGCTCGTGCGCGTCCTGCGCGCCTTCGGCGTAAAGGCGGAGCCGCCCATCGACCTCCCCGCCGCGATCCCCGCGGCGCTGGCGCGCAGCTCCGCCTACCTCACGCACCCGGTCTTCCACATGAACCGGGCCGAATCCGAGATGATGCGCTACATGCGTCGCCTCT
>SKMM01000400.1 GCA_007121055.1 Paracoccaceae bacterium
CCTTCCTGGTGGAACGCTTCGTGCTCAAGCACCTGGTGAACCAGGAGCCGATCATCCTGTTCATGGCCACCATCGGGCTGGCCTATCTGCTTGAGGGGCTGGGCGACATCATGTGGGGCGCCGAGGTACGGCAGCTCGACGTGGGCATCCCGCAGGGCATGTCGCCCTGGGTCGCCGACACCACCTATGCGCTCTTCGGCTATGACTTCTTCATCGACCAGCTTGCGATCTGGGCGGCCGGGATCGCCGCGGTGCTGGTGATCGCGCTGACGCTGTTTTCGCAATACACCAAGCAGGGCCGGGCGCTGCGGGCGGTGGCCGACGACCACCAGGCGGCGCTGTCGGTGGGGATTTCCCTGCGCGCGATCTGGGTGCTGACATGGTCGATCGCGGGGTTTGTCGCGCTGGTTGCGGGCATCATGTGGGGCGCGAGCTCCGGCGTGCAGTTCTCGCTGTCGCTCATCGCGCTGAAGGCGCTGCCGGTGCTGATCCTGGGCGGCTTCACCTCGATCCCCGGCGCCATCGTGGGCGGGTTGATCATCGGGGTGGGCGAGAAGCTCTTCGACTTCTTCTTCCAGCCCATCGTCGGCGGGGCGACCGAGAACTGGTTCGCCTACATGCTGGCGCTGGTGTTCCTGCTGTTCCGGCCCCAGGGGCTGTTCGGCGAAAAGATCATCGAGAGGGTCTGAGCCATGATCTATCGCGAGGCAGGCGATTTCAAACTCTCCTACGGTGCCGACAGCCAGACCTTCCCGATCAAGGGCGACCGCTGGGCCTACTGGCTGGCGCTGGCCTTTGCTGTGGGCGTGGTCCCGCTGTTCCTGACCGACTACCTGGCGAACGCGATCCTGATCCCGTTCCTGATCTACGTGATCGCGGCACTCGGGCTGAACCTGCTGCTGGGCTACTGCGGGCAGCTCAGCCTCGGGACCGGGGGGTTCATGGCGGTGGGGGCCTATGCGGCCTTCAAGCTGATGACCGGCTTTCCCGACCTCAGCATCGTCTTCGTCATCATCCTCGCGGGCGTCATCACCGCGGGCGTGGGTGTTCTGTTCGGCCTGCCGAGCCTGCGCATCAAGGGCTTCTACCTTGCGGTGGCGACGCTGGCCGCGCAGTTCTTCCTGGTGTGGCTGTTCACCCGGACGCCGTGGTTCTTCAACTACTCCGCCACCGGCATGATCACGGCGCCCACGCGCACCATCCTCGGGGTGCCGATCACCGGTCCCAACGCCTCGGCGCTGTCGATGTACCTGTTCTGCCTGTTCTTCGTGGTGGTGCTGGCGTGGCTCGCGCGCAACCTCACCCGCGGGTCGCTGGGCCGGTCCTGGATGGCGATCCGCGACATGGACATCGCGGCCGAAATCATCGGGGTGAACCCGCTCAAGGCCAAGCTGACAGCCTTCGCGATCTCGTCCTTCTATGTCGGCATCGCCGGCGCCCTTCTGTTCACCGTCCTTCTGGGCGCGGCCGAGGCGTCCGAGGCCTTCGGGATCGACAAGTCCTTCCTGGTCCTCTTCATGGTGATCATCGGGGGCCTCGGGTCGATCCTGGGCGCGTTCATCGGGGCGGCCTTCCTGATCATCGGGCCGGTGCTGCTGAAGATCCTTCTGGTGAACAATCTGGGCTGGCCCACCGACCTCGCCGCGCATCTGGAGGTGATGGTGATCGGCGCGCTGATCCTGGTGTTCCTGATCGCCGAACCGCACGGCCTGACCGCGCTGTGGCGCATGCTGAAGGAAAAGCTGCGCCTGTGGCCCTTCCCGTACTGAGGGGCCAGACCACCGCCGCCGCGCCTCCCCAAGGCGCGGCACCCCAAGTCATCGCAGGGAGGAGAGACCTATGAAGATGACGCGCCTGACCGCCGCAATGGCACTGACGATGACCGCGGCTGCGCCCGCGATCGCCGAGACCTTGCACTTCCCGATGCTGAGCTATCGCACCGGGCCCTTCGCCCCCGGCGGCATCCCCTTCGCCGACGGCTATGCCGACTACCTGCGCCTGATCAACGAGCGCGACGGCGGCATCGGCGGCGTGCCCATCCGCATCACCGAATGCGAGACCGCCTACAACACCGAACGCGGGGTGGAGTGCTACCAGTCGATCCGGGGCGACAACCCGCTGGTGATCCAGCCCTTGTCCACCGGCATCACCTATCAGCTGATCCCGCGCACCATGGTCGATGGCATCCCCATGCACACCATGGGCTATGGCCGCACCTCGGCGGTGAACGGCGAGGTGTTCAACTGGACCTTCAACTATCCCGGCACCTACTGGGACGGGGCCAGCGTGATCATCAACTATCTGCTGGAAGAGAATGACGGCTCACTCGACGGCAAGAAGGTCGTGCTGCTCTACCACAACTCGGCCTACGGGCGCGAACCGATCCCGACCCTGACCCGGCTGGGCGAACGCTATGGCTTCGAATTCCTGCCCATCGGGGTCGACAGCCCCGGGCAGGAACAGGGCAGCCAGTGGCTGCAGATCCGCCGCGAACGCCCCGATTACGTCATCATGTGGGGCTGGGGCGTGATGAACGCCACTGCCATCCGCGAGGCCGCCAATATCCGCTTCCCGATGGAGAACTTCATCGGCGTCTGGTGGTCGGGCTCCGAACAGGACGTGATCCCGGTGGGCGCCGGCGCGGATGGCTACAAGGCGCTGGCGATGCACGGCACCGGCCGCGACTATCCGGTCTATGACGACATCCAGACCTACGTCGTGGACCGCGGCCTGGCCGCCGGCACCGGCGAGGAGATCGGCACCGTCCTCTATTCCCGCGGGATGTATGCCGCGATGCTGGCGGTCGAGGCCGCCAAGGTCGCGCAGGAGATCCACGGGGTGGCGCAGATCACGCCGGCGATGATGCGCGACGGGATGGCCAACCTCGTCATCACCGAGGAGCTGATGGAGAGCCTCGGCCTGCCCGGCTTCGGTCCGGCCTTCGAGGTGAGCTGCGACAACCACGGCGGCTCGGGCGAGGCCATGATCCAGCAGTGGGATGCCAATGCCCGCGAATGGAACCTGATCACCGACTGGATCGCGCCCGACCGCGAGATGATCATGGAGATGGTGATGGAGGACAGCCTGGCCTGGGCTGCCGAGAACGACATCACTCCCGGCTGCCTCGACCGCTCCGGCGGCTGACGCCTCTTGCGCGGCCCGGCACACGCCGGGCCGCGTTCCCACCCCAGTGGAGGACCCCCCATGCTCGACGCCGGCCAGACCCGTGAGGCGCTGCTCGAGGTCAACAACATCGAGGTGATCTACAACCACGTCATCCTCGTGCTGAAGGGCGTGAGCCTGACCGTGCCCAAGGGCGGCATCACGGCGCTGCTGGGGGGCAACGGGGCGGGCAAGTCCACCACCCTCAAGGCGATCTCGGGCCTGCTGGCCTCCGAGCGCGGCGAGGTCACCAAGGGCTCGATCCTCTACCGCGGCGAGGACATTGCCCATGCCGACCCCGCCGAAACCGTGCGCAAGGGTGTCATCCAGGTGATGGAAGGTCGGCACTGCTTCGAACACCTGACAGTCGAGGAAAACCTGCTGACGGGCGCCTTCACCCGCACCGACGGCCGCGCTGCCATCCAGGCCGATCTGGACCTGGTCTACGAATACTTCCCCCGCCTCAAGGAACGCCGCAAGTCGCAGGCCGGCTACACCTCGGGCGGCGAACAGCAGATGACCGCCATCGGCCGCGCGCTGATGAGCAAGCCCGAAACCATCCTCCTCGACGAGCCCTCCATGGGCCTCGCGCCGCAGCTGGTGGAGCAGATCTTCGAGATCGTTTCGCGGCTGAACCGCGAACAGGGCGTGACCTTCCTGCTGGCCGAGCAGAACACCAACGTGGCGCTGCGCTTCGCCCATGTGGGCTACATCCTCGAAAACGGCCGGGTGGTGATGGAAGGCGCGGCGGACGCGCTGCGCGAGAACCCCGACGTCAAGGAATTCTACCTCGGCATGTCCGACACCGGCCGGCGCAGCTACCGCGAGGTGCGCAGCTACCGCCGCCGCAAGCGCTGGCTGGCCTGACACGCCGCCCCACCGTTCGGACCGACGAGGGACCCCTGCAATGACCCACTACGATGACCTCGAAACCCGCACGCCCGAGGAGCGGGCCGAAGCGTTGGCGCGCGCGCTGCCCGCCCAGATCGCCCGCGCCCAGGCCACCCCCGGCTTCACCGAGGCGCTGGCGGGCATCGACCCCGCCACGGTCACCGACGCCCAGGTGCTCGCCCGCCTGCCCGTGCTGCGGAAATCCGCGCTCGTCGAGGCGCAGTCGGCCAAGCCCCCGCTGGGCGGCTACGCCGCCACGCGGCTCCACGAGTTCGAGCATGTCTTCCAGTCCCCCGGCCCGATCTACGAGCCCGGCCGCATCTCGCATGACTGGTGGCGGCTGGGGCGGTTCCTGAACGCCGCCGGCGTCGGGCGTGGCGATATCGTGCAGAACTGCTTTTCCTACCACCTCGTCCCCGCGGGCATGATGTTTGAAAACGCCGCCCGCGCCGTGGGCGCCACGGTTCTGCCGGCCGGCACCGGCCAGACCGACCTGCAGGTGCGCGCCGCCGCCGACATCGGTACCACCGCCTATGCCGGCACCCCCGATTTCCTGAAAGTCATCCTCGACCGGGCCGAGGAGCAGGGCATCGCATTGAAGATCACCCGCGCCGTGGTCGGTGGCGGCGCCCTCTTCCCCTCGCTCCGCGCCCATTACGCCGAGCGCGGCATCACCTGCCTGCAATGCTACGCCACCGCCGATCTTGGCAACATCGCCTATGAAACGCTCGGCCCCGACGGTGCCCCGGCCGAGGGCATGGTGCTCGATGAAGGCGTCATCGTCGAGATCGTCCGCCCAGGCACCGGCGATCCCGTCCCCGATGGCGAGGTCGGCGAGATCGTCGTCACCACCCTCACTCCCGATTACCCGCTCATCCGCTTCGCCACCGGCGATCTGTCCGCGATCCTGCCCGGCGCCTCGCCCTGCGGCCGCACCGGGCGGCGCATCAAGGGCTGGATGGGCCGCGCCGACCAGACCACCAAGATCAAGGGCATGTTCGTCCGCCCCGAACAGGTGGCCGATCTGGTGGCCCGCCATTCCGAGATCGCGCGGGCCCGCGTCATCGCCCGCCGCGAGGGCGAGATGGACGCCATGACCGTGATGATCGAGACCCGCGCCGGCAACCCCGACCTCTACGCCGCCTCGGTCATGGACACCCTGAAGCTGCGCGGCCGCGTCGAACTCGTCCCCCCCGGCAGCCTGCCCAACGATGGCAAGGTCATCGAGGACCAGCGCAGTTACGATTGATCCGTTCGCCTCGGGTTTGGGGGGAGCGTCGGTGTCTCATGCCGATGGGAAACTCCGGAGCTCCGGTCGGGTTGTGCGTGACGGGAAACTGGAACTGCCTTGCGCCACTTCTGCTGTCGCGGAGCGCGCTCCGTTCGGGGCCCGTGCCCAGTGAACTGGGTCTGGTGACCCCGAGGGTCCCATCGGGGCGTTTGATCGAGAGTCTGCGTGAATACGGCCCACATCGGCACATCGATGCCATCGGAGTGCGGTCACATCATCAGCGACATCCGCAGCCCTGCGGACCCGCTCGGTTCAAGTGGTTTCCTGCGCTGCGATCCTTGCCTCGACTGCCAAGAAGATCGGCCGACAGAGGGAGGCCGCCTGTTGACGCGACCGCTGGCACGGTCGCGGTTCCGCGCCCGCGCAACGCCATCCGGAGTCCCGGCCGCCATTGCCGCAACGAGGAAAGATGCGGGCCGGGCATCTGCGCCGACCAGCTGAGCGCCAGCGAGCCCCCTTTTCCGGAGGCAATTCCCTCATCCGGGCCGCTGGGCCCTGCAGCCTTCACCGCCCGCCAGCGCCGCAGTCCTTTGGAGAATGCCGTGCGCACGATCGATCCGGAGGGGACTGTTTCTGGCTGGACCGCTGGCCTGATCCGGATCCCGGTGTGGGGTGTTTCCATCGGGGCCGGGGTTGCTGATGCTGCCGCGGCACCTTCCGAACTGCAGCACTCAGACGTCGAGTTCGTCGACGAAGCGGGCGTTGTCCTGGATGTAGCGGAAGCGCATTTCCGGCTTCTTGCCCATGAGGCGTTCGACGAGGTCTCCGGTCTCGCCGGGCAGGTCGTCGTCGACTGTCACGCGGATCAGGCGGCGGGTGGCGGGGTTCATGGTGGTTTCCTTGAGGTCCTTGGCGTCCATCTCGCCCAGGCCCTTGAAGCGGCTGACGTCGATGCGGCCCTTGCCGCCGAGGCCGGCGGCGATCAGGCGGTCCTTTTCGGCATCGTCGAGGGCGTAGACGCGCATGGGGCCCTGGGTGAGGCGGTATAGGGGCGGGCAGGCGAGGTAGAGGTGCCCGCCGTCGATCAGCGGGCGCATCTGGCTGAAGAAGAAGGTCATCAGGAGGGCGGCGATATGGGCGCCGTCCACATCGGCGTCGGTCATGATGATGATGCGGTCGTAGCGGAGGTCCTCGAGCCGGAATTTCGAGCCCATGCCGGTGCCGAGGGCCTGGCAGATGTCCGAGATCTCGGCGTTCTGGCCGAGTTTGGAGGAGGCGGCGCCGAGGACGTTGAGGACCTTGCCGCGCAGGGGGAGGAGGGCTTGCGTGTTGCGGTCGCGGGCCATCTTGGCCGAGCCGCCGGCGCTGTCGCCCTCGACGATGAAGAGTTCCGTGCCGGCGCGGGCGGAGGCGGTGCAGTCCACCAGCTTGCCGGGCAGGCGCAGGCGGCGGGTGGCGGATTTGCGGGCGGTCTCCTTTTCGGCGCGGCGGCGCAGGCGTTCCTCGGCGCGCAGCACGAGGTAGTCGAGGAGGGCGCCGGCGGATTTGGTGTCGGCGGCGAGCCAGTTGTCGAAATGGTCGCGGACGGCGTTTTCCACGAGGCGCGCGGCGTCGGCGGTGGCGAGGCGGTCCTTGGTCTGACCGACGAATTCGGGCTCGCGGATGAAGAGGGAGACGAGGGCGCAGCCCCCCGCGCCGAGGTCCTCGCGGGTGATCTGGGCGGCCTTGCGGTTGGAGGCGAGCTCGCCATAGGCGCGGATGCCTTTGACCAGCGCGGACCAGAAGCCGGCCTCGTGGGTGCCGCCTTCGGGGGTGGGGACGGTGTTGCAGTAGGATTGCACGAAGCCGTCGCGGGCGGGGGCCCAGGCGATGGCCCATTCGACGGAGCCCGGCAGGTTGAAGCGTTCGGAGAAGCCCACGCGGCCGGCGAAGGGACGCTCGGTGATGGCGGCGGCGCCGGTGAGGCGCTCGCCGAGGTAGTCGGCGAGGCCGCCGGGGAAGCGGAAGGAGGCCTCCAGCGGTGTGTCGCCGTCGGGGAGGGCGGATTTCCAGCGGATTTCGACGCCCGAGAAGAGATAGGCCTTGGAGCGGGCCATGCGGAACAGGCGCGCGGGGCGGAAGCGGTGGGCGCCGAAGATCTGCTCGTCGGGGTGGAAGGTGACGGTGGTGCCGCGGCGGTTCGGCGCCGGGCCGATCTTTTCGACGGGGCCCTGGGGGATGCCGCGGGCGAAGTCTTGGGCAAACAGCTCGCGGTTGCGGGCGACCTCGACCCGCATGTGGTCGGACAGCGCGTTGACCACGCTGGCGCCGACGCCGTGCAGGCCGCCGGAGGTCGCGTAGGCGTCGCCGGAGAACTTGCCGCCCGCATGGAGGGTGCACAGGATCACTTCGAGGGTCGAGCGGTCGGGGAATTTCGGGTGGGGCTCGACCGGGATGCCGCGGCCGTTGTCGCGGATGGTGATGGAATGGTCGGCGTGGAGTTCGACCTCGATCCGGGTGGCGTGGCCGGCCACGGCCTCGTCCATGGCATTGTCGAGGATCTCGGCCACCATATGGTGGAGCGCGCGTTCGTCGGTGCCGCCGATATACATGCCGGGGCGTTTGCGGACCGGCTCGAGGCCTTCGAGGACCTCGATGGAGTGCGCCCCGTATTCGGGGTCCTCCGAGAGAAGATCGTCCGCCATGCCTGCAATCCCGCTGCCCGGTGTTGTGTTTGACCCGCAAGGGTATACGACATGCGGGGCGGGGGGAAGGGACTGGGCGCTCCCCGTCAGGCCCCGGCCGCCTCCAGCCGTTCCTGCGCCTTCAGCCAGAGGTCCTCGGCGCGGTCGAGGCCGTCCATGACCTCGGCGTATTTCTTCTGCCAGACGACGGCCTCGGCGGCCTTGCCGGGCTCATAGAGGTCGGGGTCGGCGAGGCGCTTGGCGAGTTTGTCGCGCATCTCGGTGAGCTTCTCGATCCGGGCTTCGCAGCGGCGGACCTCGGCGCGCAGGGCGGCGCGGTCGGCGCCGTTGGGCGCCTTCGAGGGCGCCGCTCTGGGCGCGGGCTTCGAGGCGGGCTCGTCGGCGGCAAGCAGGCTGCGGCGATAGGCCTCCAGGTCGGCGTCATAGGGCGCGACGCGGCCCCCCTGCACCAGCCAAAGCCGGTCGGCGACGAGGCCGAGGAGGTGCATGTCGTGGCTCACCAGGATCACTGCGCCGGTGTATTCGATCAGCGCCTCCACCAGCGCTTCGCGGCTTTCGATGTCGAGGTGGTTGGTAGGCTCGTCGAGGATCAGCAGATGCGGTGCGTCGAGCGTGGCCAGCAGGAGAGAGAGCCGCGCCTTCTGCCCGCCCGACAGCTGCGCCACGGGGGTTTCGGCCTGATCGGCCATCAGGCCGAAGCCGGCGAGGCGGGCGCGCAGGCGCGCGGGCGCCTCGGCGGGTCGGGCGCGCTGCAGATGGGCGAGGGGGGAGGCGTCGAGGTCCAGCTCGTCGACCTGATGCTGGGCGAAATAGCCCACCCGGAGGCGGGCGGCGCGGGTCACCTGCCCGCCCTCGGGCCTCAGTTTCTCGGCCAGCAGCTTGGCGAAGGTGGACTTGCCCTCGCCATTGCGGCCCAGCAGCGCGATGCGGTCATCCTGGTCGATGCGCAGGGATAGCTCGCGCAGGACGGGCGGGCCGTCGTAGCCCACGGCCACGCGGTCCAGCGCGAGGATGGGGGGGGCGAGCTCCTCCGGCGCGGGGAAGGTGAAGACGGCGCGGGCGGCGTCTTCGGGGGCGGAGATGGGGGTCATCCGCTCCAGCATCTTGATGCGGCTTTGCGCCTGCACGGCCTTGGAGGCCTTGGCGCGGAACCGGTCGACGAATTTCTGCAGATGGGCGCGCCGCGTCTCCTGCTTCTTGGCCTCGGCGGCCTGCAGGGCGCGGCGTTCGGCGCGCAGCCTGGCGAAATCGTCGTAGCCGCCGGCGTAGAGGGTCAGGCGTCGGTCCTCGAGATGCAGGATGTGGTTCACGGCGCGGTTCAGAAGCCCGCGGTCGTGGCTGATGAGCAGGACCGTGTGGGGGTAGCGCGCGAGGTAGCTTTCCAGCCACAGCGCGCCTTCGAGATCGAGATAGTTGGTTGGCTCGTCGAGCAGCAAAAGGTCGGGCTGGGCGAAGAGGACCCCGGCCAGCGCCACGCGCATGCGCCAGCCGCCGGAGAAGTCCGAACACGGCCGCGCCTGAGCCTCCGTGTCGAAGCCCAGCCCCTTGAGGATGGTGGCGGCGCGGCCCTCGGCCGACCAGGCGTCGATGTCGGCCAGACGGGTCTGCACCTCGGCGATGCGGTGGGCATCGCGGGCGGTCTCGGCCTCGGCCAGGAGGGCTGCGCGTTCGGTGTCCGCGGCGAGGACAGTGTCGAGGAGCGAGGTGGCCGACGAGGGCACCTCCTGCGCGACGCCGCCGATGCGGGCGCGGGAGGGCAGGGAGATGCGGCCGCCTTCGGGGGTCAGCTCGCCCCGGATCAGGCGGAAGAGGGTGGTCTTGCCCGCGCCGTTGCGGCCCACGAGGCCGACCTTGTGGCCCGCGGGAATGCGCGCCGAGGCGCCCCGGAAGAGGGGCTGGCCGGCCACCGAGAAGCTGAGGTCGTCGATCGTGAGCATGGCGCCTGCCCTGCACCACGGCGACCGCGCCGTCAACGCCGATGGGCCGAGCGGGCTCGTCCAAGCCAAGGCCACGGCGCAGACAGGTCTCGGGAGCAGGACGGAACCGGCCCGACAGCGGATCGGCGAGGCAGCGCGGCCTGCAGTCGTCGGGCCCGGTTGACTTGCCGCGGCCGACCGGGGGCTTGCGGCGGGAAACGCGAGCAGGGGGTGGGCCAATGGAGCCGCCGGGGATCGGACGATCGTGGCCGCCGTTGTCCCCGCGCGATGGAGTATGGCGTCGAGGTCGCCGGCCCCGGCGGCCGTCTCCGCGCCCGGCAAGTCGCGGGGGAGGCTGGGACGGGCGGTCTCTTGGCGGGGTGGCGGCCGATGGCGTGTGGCCCGGTGGGTCTCGATCGGTCGGCGAATGCAGGGGGGCGGGGAAAGCGCGGGCGCTGGCCGGCCGATGGTCGTGCGGTGTGGTGGTGGACCCGTGGTGCCACGGGCGGCGAGGTCCCCGCCCGGGGTCGGGACGACCCGGGCGGGAGACGGATCAGAAGCGCAGCGACACGTCGCGGTGGGTGGCGACGCAGCGCGCGACCTCCAGCGCCTGAGCGCGGCTTAGGCGGTCCTGTTCACGCAGGCCCAGCGTGTGGCGCGTCTCGGCTTCCAGCGCCACGAGCGCCGGCAGCAGGTCACCGTCGGCGGCAGCCTGACGCCAGCCGAGTTCGGCGGTGAAGACGTCGACGGTCTCCTCGGCCGCCTCGCGGGCGGCCTCCGGGGAGGCGCCGCGCCCGGTCAGCGACCTGCGCAGGGCGGACAGCGCGCCGGCGAGATCCGCATGGCCCGCGATGGCGATCACCTCGCGCTCCAGGTCCTGCACCTGCTCGGCGGCCTCCTCCGGCTCGGTGGTGGCGACCATCAAGGGCAGGCCTGCGATCTCGGCCATCATCGCCTCGATCGGCTCCGCATCGCCCGCCTCCTGCGCGAGGTCGCGCACCGTGGCATAGGCGGGTTCGGCTGCGCGGCGGAAGGCGAGGCGGGCGGTCTGTTCCTGCTGCACCAGGGCCTGGAAGTCGGCCTGCGCCTCCTCCCAGCCCGGGGGCATGCTGTCGCGCGCGGCCTCCTGCTGGGCGCGCAGCTCGGCGATGTCGCCCTCGATACGGGACCGCATGGCAACGTCATCGGGGTCATCTCCGCGATAGTTGCGCAGCCTCGACTGAAGCCGGTCGATCCGCGACTCAAACCGGGCGATGTCGGTGTTGATCTGGGCCACCTGGCGGTGCAGCGGGCGGTAGTCGGGTGTGGCGGCCTCGATCTGCGCAACGGTGTCGTCGAACTCGGCCAGCAGGCCGAAGCTTTCGTCCATGTCGCTCAGCGCGGTCTCCAGCGCCTGGCGCCGCTGATCGGGCAGGATGTTCAGGTTCGCCTCGGCCACTGCGGCCATGCGCGCGCGGATCGTGTCCTCGCGTTCCGGAACCTGGCGCGACATCATCTCCTCGACGCAGGCCTGTAGGCGCGGGTTTCGCGGTGGTGGTGCGTTCTCGGACAGAAGTGACACACGGGCGGGCAACCAGTTCACCAGCTGCGGATTGAAGCCGACGATGCCGAGCGCCCCCAGCTGCAGCAGGATGAAGGGGATCACCCCCTTGTACATGTTGATGGTCTTGACCGAGGCCGCTGCCACCCCGCGCAGATAGAACAGCGCAAAGCCGAAGGGGGGTGTCAGGAAGGAGGTCTGGATGTTGAGCCCGATCATCACCCCCAGCCAGACGGCGGTGACGTTCGCCTCGGGGTTCATCAGCAGGATCGGGGCCACGATGGGCACCACCACGATGGCGATCTCGATGAAGTCGAGGAAGAAGCCCAGCAGGAACACCACCAGCATCACCAGCAGGAACTGCACCCAGAACCCGCCGGGCAGGCCCGTCAGGAACTCCTTGACCAGCATCTCGCCGCCAAAGGCCCGGAAGGCCGAGATCAGCATCGCCGCGCCCAGCAGGATGATGAACACCAGCGACGAGGTCTTGGCGGTCTCGATCATCACCCCGCGCAGGGTGTCGTCCACCTTGAAGGTGCGCCAGGCGCTCCAGCCCAGGGCGTAGACGAGGGTGGTGGTGGCGATGGCCGCGAGCATCACGCCGAAATACTCGCCCGAACTGTCGAGCTGCCGGACGTTGAGGTTGTAGACATTGCCAAGGATCCCCAGCGCCAGCACCGAGCCCAGCGCGAGGATGGTGGGCAGGAACCTCCCCGGCCCCTCGTGCAGCTTGTAGCCGGCCATCACGGTAGCGCCTGCGGCGCCCACGGCCCCGGCCTGTGTGACCGTGGCCACGCCCGCAATGATCGAGCCCAGCACCAGCAGGATCAGGATCAGCGGGGGCAACGTGGCCACCGCCACCTCGCGCCAGAAGGTCGCGTCGATGGTTTGGCCGGTGCTGACAGAGGGCGCGTTCTGCGGCCGGATCAGCGCGTAGACCAGCACGAAGGTGATGTAGAGCGCGACGAGGATCAGCCCCGGCAGCAGCGCGCCCATGAACATGTCGCCCGCCGAGGTGGAGCTGACGCCCAGTTCCGACGGCATGGAGAAGGCGCCGGTGGACTCGCGGAAGAGCTGCGTGCGCATCTGCCCGGCCTGGTCCACCGCCGAGGACAGCTGGTCGGCCAGGATGATCAGCACGATGGAGGGCGGGATGATCTGCCCCAGCGTTCCGGAGGCCAGGATCGTGCCGGTGGCCAGCGGCTGCGAGTAGTTGTTGCGCATCATCGCGGGCAGCGAGATCAGGCCCATGGCGACCACGGTGGCGCCCACCACCCCGGTGGTCGCCGCCAGCAGCGCCCCCACCACGATGACCGAGATGCCCAGCCCCCCCGGCAGCGCGCCGAAGAGCCGCGCCATGGTCACCAGCAGCTCCTCGGCGATGCGCGAGCGCTGCAGCATGATGCCCATGAAGACGAAGAGCGGAATGGCGATCAGCGTGTCGCGATCCGCCTCCCAATAGATCCCTCGGAAATTGGTGACCCCGGCCGAGAGCCATTCGATGGCGGAGCCCGACATGAAATATGCCGTGCTGTCGCCCGAAAACAGCCAGCCTGTGCCGGCGGCCAGCCCGATCGCCACGACGGCCGAGCCGGGCAGCGCGAAGGCGACCGGAAAGCCGAGGCCGAGCGAGAGCATCATCAGCCCGACGAGGATGACGAGAAACAGCAGTTCCATGAGTGGTTACTCCGCCGCAACCATGGCCTGCCCCTCGGGGCGGCTCTCGTCGGGTTCGCCGCGCCAATCGGCGGCGGCCTTCAGCACGTAGCTGGCGAACTGCATGACCATGGTCACGGCAAACACGCCCAGCGCCACGGCCAGCAGGTACTTGGTGGCCAGCGCAAAGGTCTGCGGCCCCGGCTCGTAGCGCAGGAAGGGACCGATCAGGGTGGAATTGCGGGTGGCCGTCCCGAGGATGAGGATCACCCAGCACACCGACATCCCCAGTACCACCGAACCGATGCCGTTCACCAGCGCCTTCGCCTTCACGCTCATGGAGGAATAGAACACGTCCACGCGGACATGGCCCTCCTCCACCAGCGTGTAGGCCGAGGCGAAGAGGAACAGCGAGGCATACCACAGCCGCACCAGGTCGGACATGAAGGGCTGTTCGTAGGAAAAGACGAACCGCCCGATCACCAGCGCCAATTGCGCCACCACCACCAGCAGCGCCAGCCAGATGAAGCCGAGCCCCCGGGTGAACAGCGCGATCACATAGCCCAGCGCCACCAGCGGCATGTGGATATTGGGCCCGCGCCACGAGGCCTGCCGCAGCAGGTCGGCCATGGCGTCCCCCACCAGCGGGCGCAGCCAGCCCTCGACGCGCAGGAACACGATCACCGTGTCCACGATCCCGATCATCAGCACCGCGATGAAGGCCCCGCGCACGAGATACCGCACCAGCGCCGAGATCCGCTCACTGTCGTCGCGCAGCATCCCGTTGGCGCCCCAGGCGGCGAGCCCCACGGCTGCCGCCGCCGCGACCAGATAGGCCGCCGCCGCCAGAATCCCCTCGCCGCTGCCCAGAAAGCCGCGGGCGCCCGGCTGTCCCTGCCAATGCACCAGCCAGTTCTCCACCAGAAAGGCGAAGGTCACTGTCACCGTGCCCCAGGCAAAGAGCCGCAGCAGGAACGGGACCGGCCCGCGCGCGGGGACCGCATAGATCATGGCTGTTCCACCCTGTGCTGGCACCACGGTCCGCGCGGGACCTCCGCGCGCGCGGCGCCTTACTCAGTGTTGGGGGCGCGCGGCCCGTCCGGCCGCGCGCCCCGTCATCCTGCAGAGCCCCTAGGGCAAGCGGCGGGGCCGCTTATATCCCCAGGATCTGATTGCGCTTGCGGGCGAAGTCCTGCTCCGAGATCGACAGCCACTGACCGACGTCGCTGCGCGCGTTCAGGAAGGCCTGGTGCATGCGCTCGGCCAGATCGTCGTGCTGGCGGATCTCCTCGAAGACCTCGTCGGAGGCGTCGGCGAAGGCCTCGAAGATGTCATCGTTGAACTCGCGCATCTGGATGCCGTGGTCGCGGATCAGCATCGCCAGGTACTGACCGTTGTTGGCGTTGTACTCCGCCATCATCCGGTCGTTTTCCATGTGGCAGCAGGCCTGGATGGCGCGCTGTTGCCAGGCCGGCAGGCTGGTGAGCCACTCCTTGTTGAAGGTCAGCGACAGCGCCGGGCCGGGCTCCTGCGCGCCGGGGTTGTAGTAGAAGCGCGCGGCCTCATGCAGGTTCAGGTAGTAGTCGTTCCACGGCCCCACCCATTCGGTGGCGTCGATGGTGCCCGACACCAGCGCCTCGAAGATCTGGCCGCCGGGCAGCGACACCACCGAGGTGCCCATCTTGGCCATCATGTCGCCGCCGATGCCGGGGATGCGCATGTTCAGGCCACGGAAATCGGCGGGCGAGTTCATTTCGCGGTTGAACCATCCGCCCGGCTGGCAGCCGGTGTTGCCCGCGAGCCAGCCCTTGAGGCCATAGCGGTCGGCCAGTTCGTCCCACAGCTCCTGCCCGCCCATGTAATGCATGAAGGCGTTCTGCTCGAGAGGGGTCAGGCCGAAGGGCACCGAGCACACATAGCAGAAGGAGGGGTGCACGCCCTTCCAGTAATAGTCCGCGGCGTGGAAGGCCTGGGCGTTGCCCGAGGCGACCTCGTCGAACACGTCGAAGGCGCCGACCCGCTCGCCGGCGGCGAAGTATTCGGTGGCGACCATGCCGTCGGTCGCCTCGTCGATGAGGCGGGAAAGGCGCTGGGCCGAGGTGCCGAGGCCGGGGAAATCGCGGGGCCAGGTGGACACGATGACGCAGGACGTGCGGCCCTGCGCCACCGCGGGGGCCGCAAGCGCGGTGCCGGCAGCGGCGGTCCCGCCCAGCGCAGATGTCTTCAGAAAGGAACGACGATCCATGGAAAACCTCCCAGTTTATCCTCCGTCCGCCCGGATCGGGGCGGACCGTGGCGCGGAGTTATACACGACGGTCCGCATGTGAAAAGCCCACAGCTGACATCGTAAGTACCGATGGTTTGGGGGGGCGCCATGCCTGCGGGCGTTCGCGGGCGGATTCCGGAAGGCTGTCTGTGGAGCGACATCTTGCAAGGAGGGGGGTGCCTGCGCAATTTTTGCAAAGGCTGCCGGGCTTGCCGGGACATATTCGGTGCGATTTTGGTGGTTGACCTGCCCCTGGCACGCTCCTACTGTCCCGCCAGCACCGGAGGGGGTCGGCATGGCGCGGATCGTAGAGGTAGATGTGGGGACTGGGCGCCAGGGTAGGTGATGTTTCACCTGTTGACCCCCTTGCGCCCCCGCATTCCGGGGGCTTTTTCATGCGCGACGCGCAGGGATCGATGGAGACGGCAGTGGATACGGCGAAGACGGCAACGCAGACGGAGCAGGACGCTGGCATGCAGATGACGGGCGCGCGCATGGTCGTGCAGGCGCTCAAGGACCAGGGCGTCGAGGTGGTGTTCGGCTATCCCGGCGGCGCCGTCCTGCCGATCTATGACGAGCTGTTCCAGCAGCACGACATCCGCCACATCCTGGTGCGCCACGAACAGGGAGCGGCGCATATGGCCGAAGGGTATGCGCGTTCCACCGGCAAGCCGGGGGTCGTTCTGGTGACCTCGGGGCCCGGGGCGACCAACGCGGTGACCGGGATCACCGACGCGCTGATGGACTCGATCCCGCTGGTGGTCCTCACCGGCCAGGTGCCGACCTTCATGATCGGCTCCGACGCCTTCCAGGAGGCCGACACCGTTGGCATCACCCGCCACTGCACCAAGCACAACTGGCTGGTGAAAGACACGAGCGAGCTGTCCGACGTTATCCATCAAGCCTTCCATGTCGCGACCTCCGGCCGCCCCGGCCCGGTGCTGGTGGACATTCCCAAGGACGTCCAGTTCGCCACCGCGCGCTACACACCGCGTGAGCGGGCGCGCACGGCCCATTACCAGCCTCGCACCAAGGGCGATCCGGAGATGATCGAACGGCTCGCGGCGCTGATGGAGACCGCCGAGCGGCCGGTGTTCTACACCGGCGGCGGGGTCATCAACTCTGGACCCGAGGCCAGCCGGCTGTTGCGCGAACTGGCCGAGGCGACGGGGTTTCCGGTGACGTCGACCCTGATGGGGTTGGGGGCCTACCCGGCCAGCGGCAAGAGCTGGCTGGGGATGCTGGGCATGCACGGCACTTACGAGGCCAATTTGTCCATGCACGGCTGCGACCTGATGATCAACATCGGCGCGCGCTTCGACGACCGCATCACGGGGCGGATCTCTGATTTCTCACCGGGCTCCGTGAAGGCCCATATCGACATCGACCCCTCCTCGATCAACAAGGTGATCCGCACCGAGGTGCCCATCGTGGGCGACGTCACCGAGGTGCTGCGCGAGCTTCTGCGGGTCTGGCGCGCGCGCGGCGCCAGCACCAACCGCGAGGGGCTTGCGCGCTGGTGGGCGCAGATCGAGGACTGGCGGCGGGTCAACTGCCTGGCCTTCCGCCCGTCGGAGAAGACCATCAAGCCGCAATACGCGCTGCAGCGGCTCGAGGCGCTGACCCGCGATCACCCCAAGCGGATCGTGGCGACCGAAGTGGGCCAGCACCAGATGTGGGCCGCGCAGTTCCTGGGCTTCAACGAGCCGAACCTGTGGCTGACCTCGGGCGGTTTGGGGACCATGGGCTACGGCCTGCCCGCGTCGCTGGGCGCGCAGGTGGCGCACCCGGATGCGCTGGTGATCAATGTCGCGGGCGAGGCGTCCTGGCTGATGAACATGCAGGAGATGGGCACGGCGGTGCAGTTCCGCCTGCCGGTCAAGCAGTTCATTCTCAACAACGAACGCCTCGGGATGGTGCGCCAGTGGCAGGAGCTGCTGCATGGCGAGCGGTATTCGCACAGCTGGTCCGAGGCGTTGCCCGACTTCGTCAAGCTGGCCGAGGCCTTCGGCTGCAAGGGCATCAAGTGCGAGGACCCCGCCGACCTCGACGAGGCGATACGCGAAATGCTGGCCTATGACGGCCCTGTCATCTTCGACTGCCTGGTCGAAAAGCACGAGAACTGCTTCCCCATGATCCCCTCGGGAAAACCCCACAACGAGATGCTTCTCGGCGAGGCCGAGACCCAGGGCGTGATCGGCTCGGACGGCGGGGTGCTGGTCTGATGATGGCCTCGGCGAGCGGGCCTGTGGTGCCGACGGCGCGCCCGAAGGCGGACCGACCTTCGGCAGCCGCCCGGGTGCTGGCGGTGATCGGCAGGATGTTCCCGTTCCTCAGCGGCCGCGGCTTCCTGGCGACGTCTCGCTTCTACACGCGGCTTGTACCTCGCGAGCCGCGCGTCTGGGCGACCATTTCCGGCAGCAGATGCCTTGTCCCGCTGGACGATCTGGTCGGGCGCAGCGCCTTTCTGTTCTCGGATCTTGACGCGAAGGTAACTTGGGCCCTCGGACGTGTCCTCAGACCTGGGGACGTGGCGGTCGATGTGGGGGCCAATCTGGGTGTCGTCTCACTCCACATGGCCCGGCTGGTCGGCCACGGCGGAAAAGTTGTGTCGTTCGAGCCCTCGCCAAAGGTGCTTCCCTTCCTCCGAGCAACGCTGTCGGAAAACCCCCATCTGCCGATCACCCTCGTGGAGGTGGCTTGCGGCGCGCAGGATGGCGAGGTTTCGCTTCAGGTGCCTGCGGGAAACGCAGGCGCGGCCTCTGTCTTGGCCGGGCGGGGTGGTGGCGTGCGGTGCGAGACACATCGCGTCTCGGTACGCAGACTGGACGACTGTCTCGCTGCGACGGGTCTGGAGGGTGTCCGACTCATGAAGCTCGATGTGGAAGGCTTCGAGGAGCAGGTCTTGCGCGGGCTTTTTGACCGCGGCCTCGGCTTGCGACCCGACGTCATCCTCTTGGAGGAGGGCGCCCCGGCCTCGAGCGCGGCATTTGATGTGCTGCGCGAGAATGGCTATGCCCTCTTCGGCATCCCGTTTAGAGTGCTGCGCATCGACCGCCTGCCCGCCGACGGTACGGCAGGCTTCGTCCGGTGCCATGATTTCGTCGCGATCAATCGAGAGGCCGACGAGGACCTCCACCTACGTCTCCGTTGTTCCGACCAGCAACACACCGGATAGTGACCCATGTCTCCTCTGAACATTGAAAAAGGCACCTCCAAGCATTCGGCCTATGACCTGCGCGCCAGCTTTTCCGAGGTGCAGGAGACGCACACGCTGGCGCTGGTGGTGGACAACGAACCCGGGGTGCTGGCCCGGGTGATCGGATTGTTTTCCGGGCGCGGCTACAACATCGAGAGCCTGACGGTGGCCGAGACCGACCACACCGGGCACCGGAGCCGCATCACCATCGTCACCACCGGCACGCCGCAGGTGATCGAGCAGATCAAGGCCCAGCTCG
>SKMM01000070.1 GCA_007121055.1 Paracoccaceae bacterium
GAGGGGGAAAGGCGGGGCAGGGGGCATCGGGCTCTCCTCGGGTCGGGGCCATGTTGCCGGGGCGGAGGGGAGGTGCAACCCCCGAGGCCACTCGGGGCCGCGGGCGGTCAGGCGCCGGGGTCGGCGATGTCCACCCACACCAGCCGGTGGCGCGAGGCGGCGGCGACGGTCTCGGCCAGCGGGTCCTGCGGCGCCGGCCATAGCACGCCACTGCCCTGGACCGCGAGGTCGGCCGAGGGCAGGACGTAATCCACCCGCAGGTTGCCGGGCTGGCGCGGGCCGTCCCACTGCACCGTGTGCAGGGCCGGGTCCCCCCGGCGGTCCGGCGGGGCGGCGACACGGGCGCCGGGGCTGCGCGGTCCGGGGTCCTGCACCGCCGGATGCGCGAGCAGGGCGCGGATCGCCTCGTGCAGCCCGTCGCCGTCCTCGGGGTCGAGATTGGCGTCACCCATCAGCACGAACGGCCCCTCCGGCGGCGGCATCGGCAGGGCCCCGTCCAGAAACAACGTCCAGAAGCGCGTTTCGTCATGGTTGCGCAGGCGGTTGCGGCCCTCCGGCCCGCCGAAGACCGGGGGCGAGGCGTACCACGCCAGCACATGCAGCACCGCCCCCGAGGGCAGCCGCACCGGCACCTCCCAGTGCCCGGTGGTGGAGAGCCGCTGCTCTGCGAAGACGGCCTCGGACGGGTAGGGCCGACCGTCGCGCTGCGGCAAGCGCGCGCCAGGCAGGTCGCGCCACAGGAAGTGGGAGAAGTCGCGGGCGGCTTCGACCTCGACGGGAAACCGGGACAGGATCGCCATGCCCCTGACGCCGCTGAAGGCGCCATAGCCCTGCGCATCGTCGGCGGTGCCGACCCGACCGTCGCCCACCATGTCGCGGCCGGTCTGCCAGCCTGTGTTGGGCCGGCGGGCGAATCGATACGGGTACTGCACCCCTCGCGCCGCCAGCCGGTCGGCAAAGGCCCCGAGCGCCCGCAGGTCGTGGTCCCAGTCGATGCCGGTCAGCAGCAGGACATCCGCCGCCGCCATGGCGACGACCTCGGCAGCGGCCTCCACCTGCGGGTCGGTGCCGGTGAGGATATCGCGCAGCAACAGACCCGGCCCGCGTCGCGTCAGCGCCGCGTTATAGGTGGCCAGCCGAACGCTCCCGCCCGCCCGGGCGCGCGGCGCGGCAGCCAGCGCGAGAGCCCCCCACAGCAGCGTACGGCGCGGAATGCCCCGGGTTCCTGTGCCGTGCCGCGCACTCATCAAGGGGAGCCCCTCGGGGTCCCGCGAACAGGCCACGCCTGCCCGCCGCGGCGTCGCCGCGTCCTCTCGGGGCTGCGGCGTGGCATGCCGCGGGAGGGCCTCAGACCCAGGGGCGGGCGGTGGCGGCCTGCGCCTCGAAGGCGTCGATGGCCGCGGCCTTCTGCAGCGACAACCCGATGTCGTCGAGCCCGTTGAGCAGGCAGTGCTTTCGGAACGGCTCCACCTCGAAGGAGATCACCGTCCCGTCGGAGGTGGTGATGGTCTGCGCCTCCAGGTCCACCGTGACACGGGCATTCGCGCCCCTGCGGGCGTCCTCCATTACGATGTCGACCTGCTCCTGCGGCAGAACGATGGGCAGGATGCCGTTCTTGAAACAGTTGTTGAAGAAGATGTCGGCGAAGGAGGGCGCGATCACGCAGCGGATGCCGAAGTCCAGAAGCGCCCAGGGCGCATGTTCCCGAGACGAACCGCAGCCGAAATTCTCGCCCGCGACAAGCACCTCGGCATTGCGATAGGCCGGCTGGTTCAGCACGAAGTCGGGGCGTTCGTTGCCCTCCTCGTCATAGCGCATCTCGTCGAACAGGCCCTTGCCGAGGCCCGTGCGCTCGATCGTCTTGAGGTACTGCTTGGGGATGATCATGTCGGTGTCGACATTGACCTGCGGCAGGGGGGCGGCCACGCCGGTGAGGGTGGTGAAGGGTTGCATCGCGTCAGGCTCCTTGTCCGCTGGCGGGGAGAGAAGTGGGCGCCTCTGCATACGGGATCGGCCCCGAGGGAGCCAGCGCCCAGCGATAGAGATCGATCATTTGGGCAGCCTTGCGTTCCCAGGTGAAGCGCTCGGCGACACGGCGCACGCCGTTGTCCGACAGGCGCGGCAGGTCGGATGGGTTGTCGAGAATCTCGCCCAGACGGTCTCGAAACCCTGCGACCACGGCGCCGCGGGTGCCGATGGGGACCTTGTAGCCTGTGTCGGCATCCACCAACTCGCCCGGCCCGGCATAGTCGCAGACCACGGGGACGACTCCGGTGGCCATAGCCTCCAGCACCACACCGCCACCGAACTCTCGGATCGAGGGGAAGGGCAGGAGATCGGCACGGGCGAGGACGTTCTGCACCGCGGTATGGGCCAGCCAGCCGTGGAAGGTGACGGCCGCTCCCACACCGGCCTCCTCGACCATGCGGTGCAGATGCGCTTCCATCGGACCCGACCCCACGATGTCGAGCGCAAGCCGGCCGGACTTGAGATGGGGCAACGCGGCCTCGATGAGCATGTCGGGGCCCTTGTAGGGCACCAGGCGGCCGATGAAGCAGCCGCGGAGCGGCGGGGCGGAGCGGGGCCTGCCTCGCGCGGTGAAGCGGCTGGGGTCGATACCGTTTTCCGGGATGCGGGCCAGTTTGGCGCGGTGGCAGGCGGGTATTTCCCCGGCGGTGTGGTCGGATGCGGCGATGAGGACTTGGCTTGCATTCAGCATCCGCCGACGGGCGAGCGAAAGCTTGTACGCACCGCGGACGTAAGACAGCCATTCCCGTTCGCGCCGCCGCTCCCGATCAAAACCCGGGGGCCAAGGCACGCCGCCATTGAGCGGTCCGAGGATAAAGGGCACTCCCAGCGCGGCGCAGCGGGGAGCGAGGCTTGAGTTTGCGGTGGGGGTGAGGGGAGTGATGCGGTGGACCACATCGAAGTCACCGGCCGTGAGCCGGTCGCGGAACTGCCGCCAGACCAGACGCTCGAAATAGGGATAGGAGATTCGGGCTGAGAGGGCGGTCACGAGGGTCCAACCCTTTCCTCGCCCGAGCCTGAGAAATGCGCCCGCTCGGTGGACGGGGCGTGCGACGGCCTCCGAGTCGATGGCGGTGAAGTCCCTGCCTTCGCGCAGTCCGGCGCGCAGGATCGCCTCGCGGTTGCGTACCTGGGTCACCAGATGCACATCGGCCTGCTCACGCAAGGCCGCGACCAGCGACCAGCCAATTAGCGGGACGCTTACCCATTCGGGGTTTGCGGCCTCCGCGAGGGCCAGCACACGCAGACGGCCCGGCTGGTCTGATGTGCTGGGTGGGGCTGGCCCGGCGGAGGCCACGGGATCAAGCCAACTCGCGCACGTCGGTCAGGCGGCCGGTGATGGCGGCGGCGGCGGCCATGGCGGGGCTCATGAGGTGGGTGCGGCCGCCGCGGCCCTGCCGGCCCTCGAAGTTGCGGTTCGAGGTGGAGGCGCAGCGTTCGCCGGGCTTGAGCTGGTCGGGGTTCATGCCGAGGCACATGGAGCAGCCGGCCATGCGCCACTCGAAGCCCGCCTCCTGCAGCTTCTGCGCGATGCCTTCCTCCTCGGCCTGGGCGCGCACGAGGCCGGAGCCGGGGACGATCATGGCGCGCAGGCCGTCCTTGACGCGGCGGCCCTCCATGATGCGGGCGACCTCGCGCAGATCCTCGATGCGGCCGTTGGTGCAGGAGCCGATGAAGACGGTGTCGATGGCCACGTCCTGCAGGCGGGTGCCCGGCGTCAGGCCCATGTAGTCGAGCGAGCGGCGCGCCGCCTCGACCTTGCCGCCGGAAAAGCTGTCGGGGTCGGGAACGGTGCCGGTGATGGGCAGCACATCCTCGGGCGAGGTGCCCCAGGTGACGACGGGGGCGATGTCCTCGGCGCGCAGCGTGACGACCTTGTCGAAATGCGCGCCCTCGTCGGAGAAGAGGGTCTTCCACCACGCGAGCGCCGCCTCCCACTGCGCGCCCTTGGGGGCGTGGGGGCGGCCCATGACATAGGCGAAGGTCTTCTCGTCGGGCGCGATCAGGCCCGCGCGGGCGCCACCCTCGATGGCCATGTTGCAGACAGTCATGCGGCCTTCCATGGACAGCGACCGGATCGCCTCGCCGCAGTATTCGATGACATGGCCGGTGCCGCCGGCGGTGCCGGTGGCGCCGATTACGGACAGGGTGATGTCCTTGGCGGTCACGCCGGGGGGCAGGGTGCCCGTGACCTCGACCTTCATGTTTTTCGACTTGCGGGTGATCAGGGTCTGGGTGGCGAGCACATGCTCGACCTCGGAGGTGCCGATGCCATGCGCCAGCGCCCCGAAGGCGCCATGGGTGGCGGTGTGGCTGTCACCGCACACCACCGTCATGCCGGGCAGCGTCCAGCCCTGTTCGGGGCCGACGATATGGACGATGCCCTGCCGGATGTCGTTCATCTCGTAGTAATGCATCAAGCCGAACTCGCGGGCGTTGCGGTCGAGGGTTTCGACCTGCAGGCGGCTTTCGGGATTCTCGATGCCCTGCGCACGGTCGGCCGAGGTGGGCACGTTGTGGTCGGGCACGGCGATGGTGCGTTCGGGCGCGCGGACCTTGCGGCCGGCCATGCGCAGCCCCTCGAAGGCTTGGGGACTCGTGACCTCGTGCACGAGGTGGCGGTCGATATACAGCAATGCGGTGCCGTCCTCGGCCTCGTGGACGAGGTGGGCGTCCCAGATCTTGTCATAGAGCGTCTTGGCGGGCATGGGGGTCTCCTTCGGGCATGTCGGTGGCGCGGGACAGGACCCTCAGCCGTGGCCGGTGCGCCGGCAGGTGAAGGCATGGAACCTCCACGGCAGGCGCGCCCGGTCGGAGATGTCGAAAAACCGCATCATGGCTGTGCAGATACGCTCGAATCGCAGGCGGGGCAACATCCCGCCCGGGTGCGCGGGGGGCGCGCCTTCATTGAGAAACGGCGCAGCCGATGCTATGTTAAGATGTGGCCGGTGACATGCTACCGGCGCATCATGTGCAGGAGGTACCACCCTGGCATACGGAGAGTTCTTGGCCGGCGCGCCGGCCGCACCCGCCCCGTCGGTTACGCCCGACACGATCCTAGCACTCGTCCAGTCCTCGCTGGAGGACGACAAGGCCGAAGACGTCGTCACCATCGATCTGCGCGGACGGTCCAGCATGGCCGACACCATGGTGCTGGCCTCGGGCCGGTCGTCGCGGCAGGTGACGGCGATCTCGGAAAAGCTGCTGGACCGGCTGAAGGCGCAGATGGGGATCTCGGCGCGCTCCGAAGGGCGCGAGACAGGCGACTGGGTGCTGATCGACGCGGGCGATGTCATCGTCCATGTCTTCCGCCCCGAGGTGCGCGAGTTCTACCAGCTCGAGAAGATGTGGCAGCCGGCCGCCGGCGGGGCCTGAGCGGGCATCGTGCGCCTTGCTATCTGTGCCGTCGGTCGGCTCCGCGCCGGGCCAGAGGCCGCGTTGGTGGAGGACTATCTGCGCAGGCTGGGGCGCACCGGGGGACCGGTCGGGTTGGGTCCCGCGTCGGTGGTGGAGGTCGAAAACCGTAGCGGGCGGGGACCCGGCGCCGAGGCCGAGCTTCTCCGCCGGTCGGTGCCCAGAGGTGCGGCTGTCTGCGCGCTGGACGAACGGGGGCGCACGCTCGATTCGCCCGGGCTCGCACGGCTGGTCGCGGACTGGCGCGATGCTGGGCGGCCGTCGGCGGCTTTCCTGATCGGTGGAGCGGAAGGGCTGGCGCCCGATCTGCGCAGGCAGGCCGACGCGGTCCTGTCCCTCGGCCCCATGGTCTGGCCCCACATGTTGGCGCGCGTGATGCTGAGCGAACAGCTTTACCGCGCGGCGTCCATCCTTGCCGGGACGCCTTATCACCGGGACTGACCCATGGGGCCAGACC
>SKMM01000188.1 GCA_007121055.1 Paracoccaceae bacterium
GACCGGCGCGCCCGGGGGGCGGCGCTGCTGGAGGCCGCAGGCGCCCGCGCCACCCCGATGGCGCCCCTTGCGCGGCTGGCCATGGAGGCCGACGGCACCCGCGACGGCGCGGCGCTGACGCTGACGCTCTGGCCCGGGGGCACCCGCCACGACCTCGGCCGGGTGGATTTCCACGGCCGCTGGCTGCGCTGGGACCCGCCTCTGGACCGACCGCCCCCTCCGGGCTAAGCTGTTGAGCGATCACGGAGGGACGCCATGGCGCTGCGGATGGAGGCATCGGTCAACGTGCTCGGTCAGTCGCTGGAGCCCTGCTCGCGCGATCCGCTGACGGGCTTCTTCCGCAACGGCGCCTGCGACACCTGCGCCGAGGACCGCGGCAGCCACACGGTCTGCGCGGTGATGACGGCCGAGTTCCTCGCCTTCTCGAAATACGTGGGCAACGACCTGTCCACGCCGCGGCCCGAGTATGGATTCGCCGGGCTCAAGCCGGGGGACCAGTGGTGCCTGTGCGCCGCGCGCTTCCTGCAGGCCCATGACGAGGGCGTGGCCCCCCGCGTCCGGCTGCGCGCCACACATGCCCGCGCGCTCGACATCGTGCCCCTGGAGGTGCTGCGGGAAAATGCCCTCGACGCGGAGGACTGAGGCCCTCGGGAGGCCCGCCGGCACGCGCCTCGCGGCGGTCAGAGCGTGGCGAACAGCCCGGTCAGGCGGGCGGCCTCGGACTCGATCCCCCAGGGCGGATTGACGACGACCATCCCGCTGCCGGTCATCCGGTGGCCCGGGCGGGAGGGCGGGAAGCCGACCTCGTGGCACAGCGCGTCGGGAAAGGTCCGCCGAATACCCGCAAGCATCGGCGCATGGGGCGCGCCGTGGAGCAGCGGGTACCACAGGACGAGGACGGCCACTGGCCAGACGCGGTGGATGCGCGCAAGGAAGGGTGGGATCGCGGCGTAGTCGGCGGCCCCCTCATAGCTCGGGTCGACCAGCATCAGCCCGCGCCGCAGCGTGGGCGGGCACAGCGCACGCGCCATCTGCAGCCCGCAGCCATGGGTCAGGCGCAGCCCCGGCCGGTCGCCCAGCGCCGCGGCCAGGGCGGCGTGTTCGGCCGGGTGCTTCTCGGCCAGCCACATCCGGTCGGTGGGCCGCAGCCGCGCGGCCGCCAGTGCCGGCGAGCCCGGATAGGCCCGCGGCCCGTGCTGCGCGCGGATCTGCGCCAGCGCCCGCGCATAGGGGTGGTCGGGGGCGAACCAGCCCCGCGCCTCGGCCAGGTCGATGCCGCCGGCGGCTTCGCCGGTGCGGCGCGCCTCGGGGGCGTCGAGGTCATAGAGCCCGCGGCCGGCGTGGGTCTCCACATAGCTCAGCGGCTTGTCCTTGCGGGTGAGGTAGTCGAGCATCCAGGCCAGCAGCGCGTGCTTGTGCACGTCGGCGCGGTTGCCCGCGTGGTAGAGATGCTGGTAGCCGAGCATGGCGCCTGTTACCCGCCCCGCTGCCCCCGGTCCAGCATCGGTTCCGCCCCGGGGACGGGGGACCCCCCCTGCCCCGCAGCGTCCGGCCGGTGCCCCGCACACCGGGTCGATGGCGCCGCCCCCCCCGGAGCGACCCGCTTTTGCTTGACAGCCCCCCTCGCGGCCGGGACATTTTCCCGTCTGGACCGGCGCGGGGTCCCAACGGGAGGATGTTTCGATGGCCAGATACATGATCGCAGCGCTGGGCTTGATCGCCCTGTCGGCCTGCCAGCTCGACCTCAGCGGGCTGGAGACCGGCCCGAGCCCGCTCCCGGCGCCCGCGCCGCAGCCGCCCGTCGTCAGCACGGCCGAAATGCGCGACGCCTGTGCCCGGGCGGCGCAGGATCAGGGGGCGGCCGTGCTCTCCATCGGCAGTTTCCAGACCGTCACCGGCAGCGGCGGGCGCGAGATCGGCACCACCACCATGATGCGGGTCACCCAGCCCAACGGCACCACGCTCGATGTGCGCTGCAGCTACAGCTTTGGCGACGAGATCGCGCGCATCACCCTGACCTGACGCCGCGCGCCTCGCCCCCTGGGTGGGGGTCTGCTGCTCGGACTCGGACAGGGGCGCCGCTGCGCAATGGCTGCTGCCGGAGCGGGCGGTGAGGGGTGTGGCGGGCGGCGGGCCTTGTCTCAGGGGATGTGGGACGGAGCAGCTTGCCGGGGCATGGACGGAGCGCTAGGGCATCGGGATGGTGGATGCCTCCCTCTCCCGGCAGCCCGCGGCGGCGGGCTATGCCGACCATGCCCGCGGCGTGCTGGTGCTGGGGCTGCCGTTGATCGGCAGCCATCTGGCGCAGATGGCGCTGCAGGTCACCGATGCGGTGATGCTGGGCTGGTACTCGGTCGAGGCGCTGGCGGCGGGCGTTTTGGGCTCCACGATCTTCTTCACCTTCTTCGTGATGGGCGCGGGCTTTGCCTGGGCGGTGATGCCGCTGGTGGCCCATGCCGCGGCGGCCGGAGACGAGGTCGCGCTGCGCCGGGCCACGCGGATGGGGATGTGGCTGTCGGTGGTGTTCGCGCTGGCGGTGGCGCCGGTGATGTGGGCCTCCGCGCCCATCCTGCGCGCGCTTGGGCAGGAGGCGGGGCTGGCGGCGCTGACGCAGGACTACCTGCGCATCGCGGGGCTGGGGATGGGGCCGGCGCTGCTGGTGATGGTGCTGAAGAGCCATCTGGCGGCGTTGGAGCGGACGCAGGCGGTGCTGTGGATCACGGTGGCGGCGGCGCTGCTGAACGTGGGCGTGAACTGGGTGTTCATCTTCGGCAACCTCGGCGCGCCCGAGATGGGAGTGCGCGGGGCCGCGATTGCCTCGGTGGCGGTGGCGGCGGCGTCGCTGGTGGCGCTGGGGCTCTATGCGGCCCGGGCGCCGGGGCTGCGGGGGCATGCCCTGTTCGTGCGGCTGTGGCGGCCGGACTGGAGCGCGATGGGCCGGGTGTTCCGGCTGGGCTGGCCCATCGGGCTGACGAACCTGGCAGAATCGGGGCTGTTCACGGCGTCGTCGCTGATGGTGGGATGGATCGGCACGCGGGAGCTGGCGGCGCACGGGATCGCGCTGCAGGTGGCCTCGGTGCTGTTCATGGTGCACATGGGGCTGTCCAACGCGGCCACTGTCCGCGCGGGGCGGGCCGAGGGGGCGCGCGACCGGCTGGCGCTGTGGCGCGGCGCGGTGGTGGTGACAGTGCTGTCGGCGGGCTTTGCGCTGGCGACCGTGGTCGTGCTGCTGACGGTGCCCGGGCCGCTGGTGGGGCTGTTCCTGGGCCCCGACGAGCCCGACCGGGCCGCGGTGATCGCCATCGGCGCGGGGCTTCTGGCGGTGGCGGCGCTGTTTCAGCTGGTCGATGCACTGCAGGTGGTGGTGCTGGGGCTTCTGCGCGGGGTGCAGGACACGCGGGTGCCGATGATCCTGGCGGCGGTCAGCTACTGGCTGGTGGGCGTGCCCCTGAGCTGGGTGATCGCCTTTCCGCTGGGGATGGGCGCGCCGGGGATCTGGCTCGGCATGGCGGCGGGGCTGGCGCTGGCCGCGGCCACCATGTCGGTGCGGTTCTGGCGGCGGTTCGCGGGGCAGGGCTGAGGCAGCAGGGCGCAGGTGCCTCGACACGGCCGCTGCGCGTGCCATGTTCCGGCGGGCAAGGCGAAGGAGGGACCGGATTGGGCGTCAATGCAATGCGGGTGGCCGCGGGCGAGGCGCAGGCGGCGCTGCGGGCGGGCTGGCAGGCGCAGTCGGCGGGGACGATGACCACCTCCTGGATGCTGCACGGGGGGCCCGGCGTCGGAAAAACCCAGATCGTTCAGCAGCTGGCCGCCGAGATGGGCGCGCGGCTGTTCGACCTGCGGCTGACCACCATCGAGCCGCAGGACCTGCGCGGCCTGCCCTATTACGACCACGACACCCGCAAGACGCTCTGGTATCGGCCCGAGGATCTGCCCGATGACCCGGCCACGCCGTCGCTTCTGTTCCTCGACGAGCTGACGGCGGCGGCGCCGCATCTGCAGCCCTCGGTCTATGGGCTCTTGCAGGAGCGGCGGGTGGGACCGCACCGACTGCCCGACAGCGTGTTCCTGGTGGCCGCGGGCAACACGGTGGAGGATGGCGCGGTGGCCTACGAGATGGGCTCGGCGCTGTCGGACCGGCTGGTGCATCTGCATGTGCAGGCCACGGCGGGCGACTGGCTGGAGAATTTCGCGGTGCCGCAGGGGCTGCACCCCGCGGTGGTGGCCTTCGTGCGCACCCGGCCGGATCTGCTGGAGACCACCGCCCAGGCGCTGGACCGCGGCGAGATGATCGCCGCCACGCCGCGCAGCTGGGAGAGGGTGAGCCAGATCCACCAGGCCGTGCGCGACCGCAAGCTGCGGCACATGATGGTGGCGGGCACGCTGGGCGAGGCCATAGCGGCCGAGTTCGCGGTGGTTGCCGACGACATCGCCGCCACGGTGCGGGTGGGCGAGATGCTGGCGGTGGTGCAGAAGGCGCGCTGGGCGATGTATCCGGCATCGATGCACGGGCTGCACGCGCTGGTCTATGGGCTGATCGGAGCGCTGGAGGCGGACAATGTCCCGGCGGTCTGCGAGACGATGGCGGGCCTGCGCGGGCTTCCGAAGGAGCGGCCCGACGAGGGGTTCGCGCGGCTGCCCCTGGCCGAGTTGACCACCCACGGCTTCGAGCTGCTGCTGCGCAAGGGGCTGGACCGGGGGCTGGGCGAGGCGTTCCTCGACGCCCCCGCCTACGCCGCCTATGCCGAGGAGCGCGAGGCGCTGGGGATCGGATGAGGGGCGGCGCGCGGCCTGGACTGGTGACCCCGGGGGCCGTCGGCCGGCCCATTCGGGGACGGGCATGAGCGCGCCCGCCCCCGGGGTGCATTCGGCGCGCGCCTCGGCCGCGCTGCGGCGCATGGGCGAGGACGACCCGGCGCTGGGCGCGCTGGCACTTTGGTGTGCGCACCGTGACGCCGAGGAGGGGGCGCCCGAGGCGGGCGCGCTGGCCTGGACCGACGGGCGCACGATCTTCTACGGGCCGGGGTTTGCGGAACTGCCGGACCACGAGCAGGTGGGGGCGGCGGCGCATCAGGTGCTGCATGTGGCGTTGCGGCATCCCGCGCGGGCCAAGGCGCTGGGGACGCGGCTTGGGACGGGGGCGCAGCTCTACAACCTTGCGGCCGATGCCATCGTCAACGAGACGCTGACGCAGGCGGGCCATGCCCTGCCCCGGCCGGCGGTGCTGCTGTCGCGGCTGGTGGCCGAGAGCCTCGGCGACCGCGACCCCGCACCGCTGGCGCGCTGGGATGCCGAGCGGCTGGTGCTGGCGCTCGCCACGCGGCAGGGCCGCGACGGGGATGGCGAGGGCAAGCGGAAGGGTGAGAGTGCCGAGGCCCGCGCCGAGGCGCATGCCGCCGAGCAGGGATTTCGCCGCGACCTTCGGCCCGATGGCGATGCGCAGGGCGGCGGCGCGGAGGAGGAGGTCGCCGCCGAATGGCAGGGGCGTCTGGCGCGGGCGATGGCGGCAGGGCGGTCGGCGGGGCGCGGCATCGGGGCCTTGCGCACGCATCTGGCCGACATCCCCCGCAGCGACCTGCCGTGGGAGGTGCTGTTGCGCGGGCTGATCACGCGCGCGGTGCAGCGGCGGCCCGAGCAATCCTTCCAGCGGCCGGCCAAGCGCTGGATCGCGGCGGAATCCGACGCGCGCCGGCGTGGCAGGCCGATTCCCGGTTTCGAGCCCGGGATGGCGCCGATGCCGCGGGCGGCGCGGCTGGCGGTGGGGATCGACTGCTCGACCTCGATCGACAACGCGCGGCTGGCGCTGTTTGCCGGTCAGATCGCGGGGATCGGCCGGCGCACCGGGGCCGAGGTGCATGTTCTGCCCTTCGACACCCGGGTGCAGA
>SKMM01000086.1 GCA_007121055.1 Paracoccaceae bacterium
CTGTCAGCGCAGCGGGCGCTCGCCCGCGTCGATCTTCAGACGGGTCTCGAATGCCTTGGAGATATGCGTCCGCAGCGCCTCATAGGCCGCATCGCCATTGCGTGCCGCGATGGCCTCGACGATTTCGGAATGCTCCGCGACCGTGGCGTCGCCCCGCCCCTCGGCCGCCAGCGAGGTCACCGCCAGCAGCGCCATCGACCGATGCACGAGGTCGAGCTGCTGTACCAGGTAGCGGTTGTGGGACGCGAGGTGGATCTGCTTGTGGAAGCGCCGGTTCGCGCGGCTCATGGCCTCGGGCTCGCCGATCAGCTTGCGGTCGGCCTCCACCATGTCGCGCAGCACCCGGACCTCCTCGTCGGTGGCATGCCGGGCGGCGAGCCGCGCGGCCAACCCCTCCAGCTCGGCGCGCACGACATAGAGCTCGGCCAGCTGGTTGTGATCGAGCGACGCCACGATCAGGCTGCGCCCGTCGCGCACCAGCAAGCTCTGTGTCTCCAACCGCTGCAGTGCCTCGCGGATGGGCGTGCGCGACACCCCGAACCGCTCGGCCAGCTCCGACTCCACCAGCCGGTCGCCGGGCTTGTAGATGCCGACGTCGATCGCCTCGAGGATCAGGCTGTAGGCGTCGGACTGGCTGGCGCGGACATCGGTCATGGGGGCACTCCACCGCACGCGCGGACGGCGGCGCGCCCGCGTTCCTTACGCCCGGCCCGCCCGGAGGTGCAAGCCCGCTTGCCCCCGCGCCCTGCCCAGCCTATCTCCGATGCATGCCGGCCGAGCAGTTCTCCCATGTCACTGGGTGGGTCTTCGACCTCGACAACACCCTCTACCCGCCCGAGATGCGCCTGTTCGACCAGGTCGACCAGCGTATCACCGGCTTTGTCATGCGCGCCACTGGGCTGCCGCGTGACGCGGCCGACCGACTGCGCAAGAAGTACTGGCGCGCCTATGGCACGACACTGGCGGGGCTGATGGCCGTGCATGGGGTCGAACCCGAGGGCTATCTGTCCGAAGTGCACGATATCGACTTTGGCGTGCTGCGCCCGGACCCCGAACTGCGCGCCCGGGTGGCGGACCTGCCGGGGCGGCGCATCGTGCACACCAATGGCTGGGCGCCCTATGCCGAGCGGGTGCTGGAGGCGCGGGGGCTGTCGGGCCTGTTCGACGCGGTCTTCGGGGTGGAACATGCGGGCTACGTGCCCAAGCCCGATCCCGACGCCCATGCCGCGGTCCTGCGCGCCGGCGGCATCGATCCCACCCAAGCCGCGATGTTCGAGGACGACCCGCGCAACCTGACCGCGCCCCATGCCATGGGCATGCGCACCGTCCATGTTGCCCCGAGGGCCGAACCGGCGGCGCACATCCACCACCACACCGACGACCTGGGGGGCTTCCTCGGCCGGCTGACCCGCGAGGGTTAAGCCGCCTGGAACCATATCCGACCCGCCCCGCAGACCTTGCACGCCAGACCCACACTCCGCCTTGGGCCATTCGCGGCCCATCCAGCTGTGACCCGACCTCAGCCCAAGCGCGTGTCAGACAGTCGGATCCCCCCCGGACCGGCGACGGCGTCAGCGACCGGTCATCCGGTCCCAGGTCCTGCCGATCCAGCCCCGGGACTGCGCACGCCTTTCACCCACCCGGTCAAGGAACGGTTCCACCCGACGCTCGCGGAACCGGCGCAGGGTCAGCCAAAGCCAGGCGGCAAAGCCGATCAGGCCGGCGAAGAAGAACAGCCGAGTCCACGGGATCGCCCGGTCCTCGGGGCTGTCCACCGGCGTCAGCCGCATCGCGTTGGGGAAGATCGAGAACAGCTGGATCCGCACGCCATAGAACGTCACTCGGATCCAGTCCGGAGAATCGGCGGTGGATTGCAGGTTGCGCGCCTGGGCCTGAATGTCGGCCTCGTTGAACTTGAAATAGGGAGGCCAGCCCCAGCCCGTGTCCTCGTTGCGGAACACAAGCTCGCGGCCGTTGGGCCGGAAGGTCTCGATGAAGCGGATGTCGCGGGCCTTGCCCGGGGTCATGCCGCCGGGGATGCCGGAAAAGAAGAACCGGTTGAAGCCGAACTCCTCCACCCGCTCGGTCGCGCCGACGATGCGGACGGTTTCATGGCGCGGCAGCGTGTAGTGCAGGAAGAGGCCCAGCACGACAACCAGCAGGATTATGGCGATGGTCTTGAACGTGCGCATTCCGTGGTTGTGCCATGGCGCCGCATCGCAGGCAAGGACGCGCTTTGGCGCATGGACCTTGCCCGGGGCCGCAGGGCGGGCGGCGCCAGGCCGAGGCGCAGGGGATGGCCCCTGCCCAGCCGGGCGCCTAGACAGGGGTCATGCGACCGGGACGCACGAATCTGATCACCGATGTGGCCGGCCTGCGGGTGGGGCATGCCTCTGATGCGGGGCTGCGCTCGGGGGTGACGGTGCTGACGGCGGACCGGCCGGTGACGGCCGCCGTCAACGTGATGGGGGGCGCGCCGGGCACGCGCGAGACCGACCTGCTGGCGCCCGACCGGCTGGTGCAGGCGGTGGATGCGCTGGTGCTGTCGGGCGGCTCGGCGCTGGGGCTGGCGGCGGCCTCGGGGGTGGCGGATGCGCTGCGGGCCGCCGGGCGCGGCTTTGCGGTGGACGGGCAGCATGTGCCCATCGTGCCGGCCGCGATCCTGTTCGACCTCGGCAATGGCGGCGACAAGGACTGGGTCGAGAATCCCTATCCCGCGCTGGGCCGGGCCGCGCTTGCGGCCGCGGCCGAGGATTTCGCGCTGGGCTCGGTCGGCGCGGGGACCGGGGCGCTGGTGCACGGTCTGAAGGGTGGACTGGGCTCGGCCTCGACGGTATTGGAGGCGGGTGGCTACGTCGTCGGTGCGCTGGCGGCCGTCAATGCCGTGGGCGCGGTGACGGTGGGCGACGGCCCGCATTTCTGGGCAGCGCCCTGGGAGATGGAGGGCGAGTTCGGCGGCCTGGGCCTGCCAACGGACTTCACCCCGGGGGCCGAACAGGGCCCCACCAAGCAGCCCGGAACCGCCACCACCCTCGCCATCGTCGCCACCGACGCGGCCCTCACCCAGGCCGAGGCCACGCGGCTGGCCACGGCCGCGCAGGACGGGCTTGCCCGCGCCATCGTGCCCGCCCACAGCCCGCTCGACGGCGACCTCGTCTTTGCCGTCTCCACCGGGGCGCGCCCGCTACGCGACCCCGTGGCCGACGCATTCCGCCTGGGCCACGCCGCTGCCGCCTGCCTGGCCCGCGCCATCGCCCGCGGCGTCTATCTGGCCCGCCCCGCCGAGGGCGACCGCCTCCCCACCTGGTCCCGGCGCTTCCGGGGCTGAGTCCGCGCGTCCCGTTCGGGTGCGAGACGATGCGCAGACGCTCCCCGCGGTCCTGACCCGTCGCCTCGGCCACAGCCACTACGGATGTGCGGACGACCTGCCGGCTTGGGATCGAGGGCCGGCCGCGCATTGCGCAGCCCGGCCTCCCGGAACGAAAACGGCCCGGCGCGCCCTCCGCGCACCGGGCAGTCCTGATCGGTCCAGGGGGCCGCTGCCTCAGGCCGCGCCCTTGTAGATGTCGACGAGCTTGGAGAGCATTTCCAGCGCATCCTCGCGCGGGCGCTGGAAGGTGTTGCGGCCGATGATCGAGCCGTTGCCGCCGCCGTCGCGGATGGCGCGGGCGTCGTCATAGACGCTGTCCTCGCCCTTCTTGGCCCCGCCCGAGAACACCACGATCCGCCGGCCGTTGAACGCGGCCTGCATGCAGTGGCGCACGCGCGCGGCCTGGGTGGCGATGTCGATGCCCTGCGCCTCGTAGACTTTCTTCGCCTCGCCCAGCTCCAGATGGTCGGTGGAGAGCTTGATCTTGATGATGTGCGCGCCCAGCAGGGCCGCGATCTGCGCGGCGTAGGCCGCGATGTCGATGGCGGTCTCGCCGTCCTTGGAGATCGCCTCGCCGCGCGGATAGGACCAGATCACGGTGGGGATGCCCTTGGCGGCGGCCTCTTCGCGCATGGCGCTGATCTCCTCGAACATGTCAATGGCCATGTCCGAGCCGGGATAGATGGTGAAGCCGATGGCCGCGCACCCGAGCCGCAGCGCATCGTCCACCGAGGCCGTCACCGCCTGGTTCTTGCCCGCCGTGTCCGACATCAGCGAGTTGGCGCTGTTGGCCTTGAGGATCGTGGGGATCTGGCCTGCGAAGGTGTCGGCCCCGGCCTCCAGCATGCCCAGGGGGGCGGCATAGGCGTTCAGCCCCGCGTCGATGGCGAGCTGGTAGTGGTAGTGCGGGTCATACCCTTCCGGGTTGGGCGCGAAGCTGCGCGCGGGGCCATGCTCGAAACCCTGGTCCACCGGCAGGATGATCATCTTGCCGGTGCCCTTCAGCCGGCCCTCCATCAGCATCCGGCACAGATTGGCCTTCACGCCGGGCGTGTCGCCTTCGTAATTGTCGAGGATGCGTTTGACCGTGCGGGTGGCCTTCATGGCAAGCTCCTTGGCAAGGGAATGGTTGCGGGCGGGTTTAGGGGGGGCAGGCCAGCCGTGCAATGCTTGATGCGGTCGATCCCGGCTGCGCGGCCCGGCCAGGCCTGCTAAAGTCGTCCCATGCCCGCCCTGTGCCGCGATTGCCTGACCCAGCATGAGGACGCCCGGCGCTGCCCCGCCTGCGGCAGCCCGCGCCTGATCGCGCACCCCGAACTGTTCGACCTGAGCATCGCCCATGTCGATTGCGACGCCTTCTATGCCAGCGTCGAGAAACGCGACTCGCCGGAACTGCGCGACCGCCCCGTCATTGTCGGCGGCGGGCGGCGGGGCGTGGTCTCGGCCGCCTGCTACATCGCCCGCATCCACGGCGTGCACTCGGCCATGCCGATGTTCAAGGCCCTCGCCCTGTGCCCCGATGCCGTGCTCATCCGCCCCCGCCACGACCACTATTCCGCCATCAGCCGCCTGATCCGCGCCCGGATGGAGGCGCTGACGCCGGCGGTGGAACCGCTCTCGCTCGACGAGGCCTTCCTCGACCTCACCGGCACCGACCGCCTGCACGGCGCCCCACCGGCTGTCCTGCTCGCCCGGCTTGTGCGCGACATCGAGACGGAGATTGGCGTCACCGCCTCGGTGGGCCTCAGCCACAACAAGTTCCTGGCCAAGATCGCCTCGGATCTGGACAAGCCGCGGGGGTTTTCGGTGGTGGGCCGGGCCGAGACCGAAGAGTTCCTAGCCGCCCGCCCCGTCGGCGTCATCTGGGGCGTGGGGGCGGCGGCGCAGGCCGGCCTCGCGGCGGCGGGCATCCACCGCATCTCCGACCTTCGCCGCTGGGACGAGGCCGCCCTGACCGCCCGATTCGGCTCCCAGGGCACGCGGCTCTGGCGCCTCGCCCGCGGCCAGGACGCCCGCCCCGTCTCCCCCGACGCGCCCATCAAGTCGATCTCCAACGAAACCACCTTCGGCGCCGACATCACCTCCGAGGAAACCCTCGCGGCCCATCTCTGGCGCCTCGCCGAAAAGGTCGCCGACCGCGCCAAGGCCCGCGACCTCGCCGGCCGCACCGTCACCCTGAAACTCAAGCGCGCCGATTTCCGCCTGCTGACCCGCCGTGCCAGCCTGCGAGAGCCCACCCAGCTGGCCGAGACCCTCTGGCACACCGCCCGTCCCCTGCTCAGCCTCGAGGCCTCGAAAGGGCCCTACCGACTCATCGGCATCGGCCTCTCCACCCTCACGCCGGCCGCCGCCGCCGACCGCACGCCCGACCTCCTCGACCCCCAGGCCGCCCGCCGCGCTGCCGCCGAACGCGCCACCGACACCATCCGGGCCCGCTTCGGCGCATCGGCCATCCTGCGCGGCCGGGCGCTGGGCACCCGGGACGAGTGATCCTGACGCCGACATGCAA
>SKMM01000229.1 GCA_007121055.1 Paracoccaceae bacterium
CTCGAATGGGCGCGCCACGGCATCCGGGTCAACGCGCTGTGCCCCGGCTATGTCGAGACCGAGCTGAACCGCGATTTCTTCGCCTCCGAGGCTGGTCAGAAGCTGATCCGGCGGGTGCCGATGCGCCGGCTGGGCCAGCCCGGCGACCTCGACGGGCCGCTGCTGCTGCTGGTCTCGGATCTGGGCCGGTTCATGACCGGCACCGACCTCGTGGCCGATGGCGGCCATCTCGTCTCGTCACTCTGAAGGACCTCCATGGATTTCACCATCCCGCCCAAGGTCGAGGAGTTCCGCGCGCGCATCGCCCGCTTCGTGGCGGACGAGATCCTGCCGGTGGAGGCCAATGGCGCGGCCTGGGACCCGCACGGCAACATCGCCCTGCCCTGGCTGGAGGCGCTGCGCGAGAAGGCCCGGGCCGAGGGGCTGTGGTGTCTGGCGCTGCGCCCCGACACCGGCGGGCAGGGCCTGGGCAAGGTCGGCATGGCGGTGTGCTACGAGGAGATGAACCGGTCGATCTTCGGGCCCGTGGTGTTCAATGCCGCGGCACCGGACGACGGCAACATGATGGTGCTGGAACAGGCGGCCACCGACGATCAGAAGGCGCGCTGGCTTGCCCCCATCGTGGACGGCCGGGTGCGGTCCTCCTTCGCCATGACCGAGCCGCATCCGGGCGGGGGCTCGGACCCTGGCATGATGCTGACAACGGCGACCCGGCGCGGCGATGCCTATGTCATCCGCGGCCGCAAGTGGTTCATTACCGGGGCGGCGGAGGCGGCGCATTTCATCCTCGTGGCGCGGACCTCGGACGACCCGAGGCGCGGGCTGACGGCCTTCCTGCACGACCGCGAGGATGCAGGCTGGCGCATCGACCGGCGCATCCCGATCATGGGCCCGGAGGAACACGGGGGCCATTGCGAACTGGTCTACGAGGACATGGAGCTGTCCGCCGACCGGGTGCTGCTGGGCGAGGGGCTGGGGCTGAAGCTGACGCAGATGCGACTGGGCCCCGCGCGGCTGACCCACTGCATGCGCTGGCTGGGCCTTGCGAAACGCTGCACCGAGATCGCGCGCGAATACGCCGAGAACCGCCACGGCTTCGGCATCCGCCTGTCGGACCGCGAGAGCATCCAGATCAAGCTCGGGGATCTGGCGATGGGGATCGAGACGGGGCGGCTTCTGGTGATGAAGGCGGCCTGGGCGCTCGACCGCGGCAGCTTTGCCCGCAAGGAGGTCTCCATGGCCAAGATCCATGTGGCCAACCTTCTGCACAAGGCCGCCGACGTGGCGATCCAGATCAACGGCGCGCGGGGCTATTCCACCGACACGGTGCTGGAGTGGATCTATCGCTATGCCCGGCAGGCCCGGCTGGTGGATGGTGCCGACGAGGTGCACCAGATGGTGCTGAACCGCCATCTGGCGCAGGAGGGACGCGATTTCTGGCGGTGGGAGGCCGCCTGACCGGAGTTCGGAGGGGGCGCTGCCCCGGCCCGGGAGGGGGCCGGGCGTGGGGAGGAGCGGCGCCTCCTCCGGACAGCATCATATCGCGCAGCCTGGGGAGGAGATGCGCATGTTCACGGACCCACATCTGGCGCCGCGGGCGGCGAATTTTCAGCCGCTGACGCCGCTCGACCTGCTGGCGCGCACGCTGGAGGTGCATGGGCCCCGGCCGGCGGTGGCGTGGCGGGACCATGGCCTGAGCTGGGACGCCTTCGGCGCCATGGTCGCGCGGATGGCGGGCTGGCTGCGCGGGCAGGGGGTCGGGCCGGGTGATGTCGTCTCGGTGATGCTGACCAACCGCCCCGAGATGGTCGCCGCGCATTTCGCGATCCCCGCGCTGGGGGCGGTTCTGAACACCATCAACACCCGGCTCGACCCGGGCGACGTGGCCTGGATCCTCGACCACGCAGGCGCCCGCGTGCTGCTGGCCGAGGCCGCGACCCGGCCCGACATCGACAGCCCGATCCTGGAGAACAGGGTGCCGGTGGAGATGCTGTGTTCCGCGCCGGGGGCCGGCGACGGGCTCGATTTCTGGTCCGGGGATGTTCCGCCCGTCGACCTGACCGCGGCGGTCACGGACGAACACCAGCCCATCACGCTGAACTACACCTCGGGCACCACTGGGCGGCCCAAGGGCGTCGTCTATACCCACCGGGGCGCTTATCTGAACGCCGTGGGCAATGTGCTCGCGCTGGGGCTGACCGACACCAGTCGCTACCTGTGGACCCTGCCGCTGTTCCACTGCAACGGCTGGTGTCAGGCCTGGGCGGTGACGGCGGCGGGGGGGCTGCATGTCTGCCTCGACCGGGTGGAGCCGCGGCTGATCCTCGACACCATCGCACGGCATTCGGTGACGCACATGAGCTGCGCGCCCGTTGTCCTCTACATGCTCCTGAACCACGCGACCGAGCCGCCTCCGGTGCGGGTGCGCGTCACCACCGGGGGGGCGGCGCCGACGCCCGCGCTGCTGGCGGGGCTCTCGAAGCTGGGATTCGATCTGAACCACATGTACGGGCTGACAGAGAGCTATGGCCCTGCCACCATCAACGACCCCGGTGACCCCGAGGCCGACATCGACACCCGGGCTGCGCTGATGGCCCGGCAGGGGCGGCGGCATGTGACGGCGGGGCGGGCGCGGGTGGTGGACGAACAGGGCTGCGACGTGCCCGCGGACGGCCGGACCATGGGCGAGATCGTGCTGGCCGGGAACACGATCATGGCGGGGTATTTCCGGAACCCCGAGGCCACCGAGACGGCGTTCCGCGGGGGGCTGTTCCGGTCGGGCGACCTGGCGGTGATGCACCCCGACGGGCAGATCGAGATCCGCGACCGCGCCAAGGACATCATCATATCGGGGGGCGAGAATGTCTCGAGCCTCGAGGTGGAGACCGTGCTGCACCGCCACCCCGACGTGCTGCTGGCCGCGGTGGTGGCCGCCCCGGACGAGAAATGGGGCGAGACGCCCTGGGCCTTTGTCGAGGTGAAGGAGGGGCGGGCCCTCTCGGAGGCCGATCTGGAGGCGTTCTGCCGCGAGCATCTGGCGGGCTTCAAGCGGCCGAGGCGCTTCGTGTTCGGGGAACTGCCCCGCACCGCCACCGGCAAGATCCAGAAATTCCTGCTGCGCGAGACCGCGCGGGGCATGGTGGCGGCATGAGCGATCCCGATCCGCAGGCGCTGGGGACGTGGCTGTCGGACCGGCTGGGCGGGGCCGGCGTGCCGCGGCTGACCCGCATCGGCGGCGGGCAGTCGAACCCGACCTGGGGCGTCAACTGGGACGGGCGGGCGCTGGTGCTGCGGAAAAAGCCCACGGGGCCGATCCTGCCCGGCGCCCATGCGGTGGAGCGGGAGTTCCGCGTGCTGCGGGCGCTGGAGGGCACCCAGGTGCCGGTGCCGCGCGCGCTGGCGCTGGAGGAGGGCGACACCCCCTTGGGCACGCCCTTCTACGTCATGGAGCGGCTGGAGGGGCGGGTGTTCGACGACGCCGCCCTGCCCGGGGTGACGGCGGCGGAGCGCGGCGCGATGTACCGCGACGTCGCCCGCACGCTGGCACGGCTGCATGCCGTGCGCCCCGAGGCGGTGGGGCTGGGGGATTACGGGCGTCCGGGGAACTATTTCGCCCGCCAGATCGCGCGCTGGACCAAGCAATACGAGGCCGCGCAGAGCCCCCGCATTCCCGCGCTGGACCGGCTGGTGGACTGGCTGCCTGCCAACATGCCCGCCGATGACGGGGCGGTGTCCATCGCCCATGGGGATTTCCGGATCGGCAACCTGATGTTCCACCCCTCCGAGCCGCGGGTCATCGCGGTGCTGGACTGGGAGCTGTCGACGCTGGGCCATCCGCTGGCCGATCTGGGCTTCTGCGTCATGCCCTGGCACAGCGCGCCCGAGGAATACGGCGGGCTGCTGGGCACCGACTGGCGCGCCGCCGGCATCCCCGAACGCGACGTCTTCGTGGCCGAATACCAGGCCGAGGCGGTGCGGCAGGGCAACCCCACCGCCCCGCTGCGCCCTTTCCACATCGCCTTCGCCATGTTCCGCTTTGCCGTGATCTTCGTGGGCATCGCTGAACGCGCGCGGGCGGGCTCGGCGGCCTCGGCCGATGCGGACCGCCTCGGCCCGCTGGCGGAACGCTTCGCCATCCGCGCCTGCGACGTCATCGACGCCACCGGAGAGGTCCCGGCATGATCCTTCTGCGCGCCATCGACACCATCAACACCGCCATCGGCAAGGCGGTCAGCTTCCTGATCTGGGCCGGCATCGTGGTGCTGGTGTGGGAGGTGGTCGCCCGCTACGTCTTCGGCCAGCCCACGATCTGGGCGCATGGCTACACCCAGCGGATTTTTGGGGCCTATTTCGTGCTGGTGGGCGCCTACACGCTGATCCGGGGCGACCATGTGCGGGTGGACCTGCTGCTTCTGAACCGCGGGCCGCGCGGGCGGGCGGTCCTGGACCTGATCAACTTCTCCTTCCTGGTGCTCTGGGGTGCGGTCCTGAGCTGGGAGGCGTTCTGGTTCTTCGAGGACAGCTGGCGCTTCAACGAGCGCGACGACAGCGCGCTGCGCCACCCGATGTGGCCCATCAAGCTCGCGATGTTCGCGGGCGTGGCGATGATCACCGTGCAGGGGGTGGTCGAGATGCTGCGGTCGCTGATCCTGATCGTCAATCCGAAGGCCGACACCGGGCGGCCGCAGCTTCAGAAGGGGGTTCTGTGATGTCGCCCGAGATGCTGACGCTGGGCATGTTCGGCGTGCTGCTGGGGGCGATCATCCTCGGCGTGTCGCTGACCTTCGCGCTGGGGGGGACGGCGGTGATCTTCGGGCTGATCGTGTTCGGCCCGAACGGGATGTTCACCATCGTCTCGACGATGTTCGGAGCGATGTGGTCGATCCTGCTGTCGGCGATCCCGCTGTTCGTGTTCATCGGGGTGGCGCTGGCGCGGTCCCGCATCGCCAACGATCTCTACCAGGCGTTCTACCTGTGGTCGGGCCGCACGCCGGGGGGCTTGCTGCTGGGAACCTCCGGGTTTGCCGCGACGCTCTCGGCGATGACCGGCAGCTGTGCCGCCTCGACCGTGACCACGGGCCTCGTGGGGATGCCGGCGATGGACCAGCGCGGCTACGACCGGCGCTTCGTGCTGGGCACCATCGGGGCGTCGGGAACGCTGGGCATCCTGATCCCGCCCTCGATCACGCTGATCCTGATCGGGCTGCAGACCGGGCAATCGGTGGGGCGGCTGTTCATGGGGGGCCTCGTGGCGGGGCTGTTCCTGCTGGCGATGTTCCTTCTCTATGTCGCGATCCGCGCGCGCATCAGCCCGCATCTGGCGCCCCCCGCCGAATTCCGCGCGCCGCTGTCCGAGCGCATCTACGCCCTGCGCTCGGTCATCCTGCCGCTGGTGGTGATCCTGTCGGTTCTGGTCTCGATCTTCGCCGGTATCGCCACGCCGACCGAAGCCGCGGCGGTGGGCGCCATGGCGGTGATCCTATCGGTGGCGATGCGGGGCGAGCTGACCTGGTCCTACGTCAAGGCCGTCAGCCACGACACCGCCACTTTCACCGGCATGGTGATCTGGATCGTCTTCGGCGCTTCGGCCTTCGTGGCAGTCTATGGCGGCGGCGGGGGCACGCGGTTCATGCAGGGCTACCTCATGGGGCTCGATATCGAGCCCTGGATGGTGATCCTGCTGATGCAGCTGATCACGCTGGTGCTGGGGATGTTCCTCGACCCGATCGGGATCATCCTGCTGGTGCTGCCGATCTTCTTTCCCATCGTGACCGCGCTGGGGTTCGACCCGATCTGGTTCTGCATCCTGTTCCAGCTGAACCTGTGCATCGGCTACATCTCGCCGCCCTTCGGGTACAA
>SKMM01000264.1 GCA_007121055.1 Paracoccaceae bacterium
CATCGCCGAATGGCTGGCGGGGGGCGGCGCGCGCCCCGCCCCCGACAAGCTGCCCGAGGGCATGACCGACGCCCAGCTCGACCGCGCACACGCCTTCTACGCCACCATGCCCTCCGTCCCCGGCGCGCTGGCCGCGGCTGGCCTGCGAGGGTCGGACTTCATCAAGGGCTGGAAGCGCCGCTCGGACCCGCTGGACATCGGGCTGGTGGACGAGGCCTCGATGCTGGACGCCCGCGCGCTGGAGGACCTGCAGGAGATCTTCCCCCGCCTCATCCTTTTCGGCGACCCCGCGCAACTCGCCCCCGTGGGACAGTCGGGCGAGATGGTGTTCGACCGGCTGCCCGCGCCGCAGCGCCTGACGCTCGCCCGCATCCACCGGCAGGCCGAGGACAACCCGATCCTCGACCTCGCACATGCGCTGGCCGACCCCGCCCTCGATTTCGAGGCCTTCGAGGACCGCGTGGCCCAGGCCGCCGCCCGCGACGACCGCGTGGTGATGGCCGGCCGGGTGGAGGCCGGCCTGATGGCCCGCTCCCCCGTCCTCGTGTGGCGTAACGCCACCCGCATCCGCCTGATCCAGGCCTTCCGCACCGCCCATGGCGCCCCCCCCGACAGCCTCCTGCCCGGCGAGCCGCTGATCTGCGACGGGCTGGAGCTGCCGCTCAAGCACCGCAAGCGGCGCATCGAGCTGGAGGCCAAGGGCCTGATCAAGGGCGCGCAGGTGATCTATCTCGGGCCGGGCAAGCGGCCGGGATTCTCGCGCCTGCATGTCATCGGCGCGGAGGAGCCGCAGCTGGGCGTCGCCTCCATCGTCAAGATCGAGCACCCCGACGACGCCGAGGAGCCCTTCATCCCCTATGCCGCCAGCATGGGCGCGGTGTTCCTGCACGGCGCCGCGGTGACGATCCACAAAGCCCAAGGCAGCCAATGGCCCGAGGTGCAGGTCTTCGCCCCCGACATCCGCGCCGCCGCCTTCTCGGGCCGGGTCGAGGCCGGGGTGCCGCTGTGGAAACGCCTCGCCTATGTCGCCATCACCCGGGCCCAGCACCGGCTGCACTGGGTGATGCGCTACCGCCTCGCCCGCCCCGACGCCCCCCTGTCGGTCGCAGACCTCCGCCCCGGCGGCCTCGCGCTCGACGCCGGCTGAACCCTTGCGGTTGCAGGCCCACGGGGCGAGAACGGTCCGCAGGGGGGGAGACATGCAGGATTTCGGCACCTTCGACTACGTCATCATCGGCGCGGGCTCGGCCGGTTGCGTTCTGGCGAACCGGCTGAGCGAGGACCCCGGCACCAAGGTCCTGCTGCTGGAAGCGGGGGGCTCGGACGCCTACCACTGGGTCCACATCCCCGTGGGCTACCTCTACTGCATCGGAAACCCCCGCACCGACTGGTGTTTTCGCACGGCGCCGGTGCCGGGGCTGGGCGGGCGCAGCCTGCTCTACCCGCGCGGCAAACTCCTCGGCGGCTGCTCCTCCATCAACGGCATGCTCTACCTGCGCGGCCAGGCCGCGGACTTCGACGGCTGGCGGCAGCTGGGCTGCGACGGTTGGGGCTGGGAAGATGTGCTACCCTATTTCCTGCGCTCCGAGGATTACCACGCCGGCGCCACCCCCGGCGAACACGGCGCGGGCGGCGGGCTGAGGGTCGAACCGCAGCGCCTGCGCTGGGACATCCTCGACGCCTGGCGCGACGCCGCGGTGGCCGCCGGCATCCCCGAAACCGCCGACTTCAACCTCGGCGAAAACGAGGGGGTGGGGTATTTCAAGGTCCACCAGAAGGGGGGCTTCCGCTGGTCCGTCGTCCGCGGCTTCCTGCGCCCCGCCATGCGCCGGCCCAATCTCACCGTCCTCACCCATGCCCAGGCCAGCCGGCTGGAGCTGGATGGGCGGCGCGCCACCGGCGTCGCCTTCACCCTGAAGGGCGCGCCCGCGAGGGTGCGCGCGGGCCGCGAGGTGATCCTCGCCTCCGGCGCCATCGGCTCGCCCCACCTGATGCAGGTCTCGGGCCTCGGCCCGGGGACCCTGCTGGCCGAGCATGGCGTCGAGGTCCGCCACGACCTGCCCGAGCTGGGCGAGAACCTGCAGGACCACCTCCAGATCCGCTGCGCCTACAAGGTCCACGGCGCGTTGACACTCAACACCATGGCGGCAACCCTCTGGGGCAAGGCGCGCATCGGCCTCGAATACGCGCTGCGCCGCACCGGTCCGATGTCCATGGCGCCCAGCCAGCTCGGCGCCTTCGCCCGCTCGGCCGACCACGTCGCCAGCCCCGACCTAGAATACCATGTCCAGCCGGTGACGCTGGAGGCCTTCGGCGAAAGACCCCACGACTTTCCCGCCATCACCGCCAGCGTCTGCCATCTGCGCCCAGAAAGCCGCGGCCATGTCCGCCTCACCGGCCCCGACGCCACCACCGCGCCCGAGATCCAGCCCAACTACCTCTCGACCGAGGGCGACCGCCAGGTCGCCGCCCGCGCCATCCGCCTCACCCGCCGGATCATGGCGCAGCCCCCCCTCGCCCGCTTCCGCCCCGAGGAGTTCAAGCCCGGCCCCGACCACGAGACCGACGCAGACCTCGCCCTGGGCGCGGCCCGGATCGCCTCCACCATCTTCCACCCCGTTGGCACCGCGCGCATGGGCACCGACCCCGGCGCCGTGGTGGACCCCCGCCTGCGGGTCAAGGGCATCGGCGGCCTGCGCATCGTGGATGCTTCGGTGATGCCGCGCATTACCTCCGGAAACACCCAGGCCCCCGTCATCATGATCGCCGAAAAGGCTGCGGACATGATCCGCGAGGACGCCCGCGCCTGACCCCCCTCCTTGCCAGGGACGCATGTCAGCCCACTCTTCCCGACTGATCGCGCGGAGCGTCTCCCGCGCCCTTCCCTCAGGACCGCGCGATGCCACGCCCCCACTTCACCCTGACGGTCGTCACCAGCCACGACGGCTTCATCGCCCGGCACCCGGGCGACAGCCCCGCCGCCTGGGCTTCGGCCGAGGAGCAGGCGCTGTTCTTCGCCGACGTGGAGGCCGCCGACTGGGGCATCCTCGGACGCCACACCCACGAGGTCGCCGACCGCCCCGACCGCCGGCGCATCGTCTTTTCCGGGGCCGCCGGCGGCTGGCGCCGACCAACGCAGCTCTGGCTCGACCCGGCGAACCTGACGCCCTCCGACCTGCCCGAGCGCGTGGACACGGTGCAGCCGCTGGAGCGCGGCGTGATCCTGGGCGGCACCCGGGTGCATGACTGGTTCTTGACCCATGGCGCCATCGACCGGGTGCATCTGTCGGTGGAGCCGGTGGCGTTCGGCGCGGGGCTGCCGTTGTTCTCCGATCAAAGGGGACCGGCCGAGACGGTTCTGGAGGCTCTGGGGTTCCTGTGCCGCTCGGACCGGCGCTTGAACGCGGCCGGCACGCGCCATTCGGTCTGGGTCCCGCGGGGCGCCTGACCCGACCCTGCCAGCCTTGCACAGCGCCCTCGCGCTGCCCATTTCTTCATCGAGGCTCGGCAACGAGCGTGCCGCGCGATGCGGGCGCCAAGGTCCGGGTGCTTGATCGAGGAGTGCAGCGATGAACATCGAGAAATTTACCGAACGGGCGCGCGGGTTCCTGCAGGCGGCCCAGACCACCGCCATGCGCGAAAGCCACCAGCGGCTCGCGCCGGAACACCTGCTCAAGGCGCTGATGGACGACGAGCAGGGCATGGCGTCCAACCTGATCCGCCGTGCGGGCGGCGCACCCGAGCGGGTGGTGCAGGCCCTCGACCTGGCATTGGGCAAGCTGCCCAAGGTTTCGGGCGATGCGGGCCAAGTCTATCTGGACCAGTCCACCGCCCGGGTTCTGGACGAGGCGGAGAAGCTGGCCACCAAGGCCGGCGACAGCTTCGTGCCGGTGGAGCGCATCCTGATGGCGCTGGCGATGGTGAAATCGTCCGCCAAGGACGCGCTGGATTCGGGCGCCGTCACCGCGCAGGCGCTGAACGCCGCCATCAACGACATCCGCAAGGGCCGCACCGCCGACAGCGCCACCGCCGAGGAAGGCTATGAGGCGCTCAAGAAATACGCCCGCGACCTGACCGAGGCCGCGCGCGAGGGCAAGATCGACCCGATCATCGGCCGCGACGAGGAAATCCGCCGCGCCATGCAGGTGCTGTCGCGCCGCACCAAGAACAATCCGGTGCTGATCGGCGATCCCGGCGTGGGCAAGACCGCCATCGCGGAAGGCCTGGCGCTGCGCATCGTCAACGGCGACGTGCCGGAGAGCCTGCGCAACAAGAAGCTGATGGCGCTGGACATGGGCGCGCTGATCGCCGGCGCGAAATACCGCGGCGAGTTCGAGGAGCGGCTGAAATCCATCCTCAAGGAGGTCGAGGCCGCCGCGGGAGAGATCATCCTCTTCATCGACGAGATGCACACGCTGGTGGGCGCGGGCAAATCCGAAGGCGCGATGGATGCCGCCAACCTCATCAAGCCGGCGCTGGCGCGGGGCGAGTTGCATTGCGTCGGGGCCACCACGCTGGATGAATACCGCAAGCATGTGGAAAAGGACGCGGCCCTCGCCCGCCGTTTCCAGCCGGTGTTCGTGGCCGAGCCCACGGTCGAGGACACGGTGTCGATCCTGCGCGGCATCAAGGAGAAATACGAGCTTCACCACGGCGTGAAGATCTCCGACAGCGCGCTGGTGGCGGCGGCCACGCTGAGCCACCGCTACATCACAGACCGCTTCCTGCCGGACAAGGCCATCGACCTGGTGGACGAGGCCGCGAGCCGCCTGCGGATGGAGGTAGACTCGAAGCCCGAGGAACTCGACGCGCTCGACCGCGAGATCCTGCAGAAGCAGATTGAGGCTGAGGCGCTGAAGAAGGAGGACGACGCGGCCTCGCGCGACCGGCTGGAAAGCCTGCAGAAGGAGCTGTCGGAGCTTCAGGAACGCTCGGCCGAGATGACCGCGAAATGGCAGGCCGAACGCGACCGGCTGGCCTCGACCCGCGAGGTCAAGGAGCAACTGGACCGGGCGCGGGCCGAGCTGGACCAGGCCAAGCGCGACGGCAACCTCGCCCGCGCGGGGGAGCTGTCCTATGGCATCATCCCGGGGCTGGAGCGGCAACTGGCCGAGGCCGAGACCCGCGAGGGCGCCGAAATGGTGGCCGAGGCCGTGCGGCCCGAGCAGATCGCCCAGGTGGTCGAGCGCTGGACCGGCGTGCCCACCACCAAGATGCTGGAGGGCGAGCGCGACAAGCTGCTGCGCATGGAAGAGGAGCTGGGTCGCCGCGTGATCGGCCAGCGGCAGGCGGTGACCGCCGTGTCGAACGCCGTGCGCCGGGCGCGGGCAGGGCTGCAGGACGAAAACCGCCCGCTGGGCTCCTTCCTGTTCCTCGGGCCGACGGGCGTGGGCAAGACCGAGCTGACCAAGGCGTTGGCCGAGTATCTCTTCGACGACGACAAGGCGATGGTCCGCATCGACATGTCCGAGTTCATGGAGAAGCACGCGGTCTCCCGCCTCATCGGCGCCCCCCCGGGCTATGTCGGCTATGACGAGGGCGGGGTGCTGACCGAGGCCGTTCGGCGGCGCCCTTATCAGGTGATCCTGTTCGACGAGGTCGAGAAGGCGCATCCGGACGTGTTCAACGTGCTGCTGCAGGTGCTTGACGATGGCGTCCTGACCGATGGCCAGGGCCACCATGTGGACTTCAAGCAAACGCTGATCGTGCTGACCTCGAACCTCGGGAGCCAGGCGCTCAGCCGTCTGGCCGCGGGCGAGGATGCGGGGACGGCCAAGCGCGAGGTGATGGAGGCGGTGCGGGCCCATTTCCGCCCCG
>SKMM01000064.1 GCA_007121055.1 Paracoccaceae bacterium
CTGCAGGAAATGCGCGCGCTCGACATCCCAGCGGCGCAGGATCTCGGCCGCGCGGTGGCTGTCGGTCTCGGCCAGATGCCGCTCGATCAGACCCTTGAGCTCCGCCTCCCAGTGCTCGACCGTCACCGCGCCGCTGACCAGCGTCTCCGGGTTGACCAGACGGTGCGCCACGCCCTCGGGATCATAGAGATAGGCCATGCCCCCCGTCATGCCGGCGCCGAAATTCGGCCCGATCTCGCCCAGCAGCACAGCCACCCCGCCGGTCATGTACTCACAGCCGTTCGATCCGCAGCCCTCGACCACCACATGCGCACCCGAGTTGCGCACGGCAAACCGCTCGCCCGCGCGCCCGGCGGCGAACAGATAGCCCGCCGTGGCCCCGTACAGCACCGTGTTGCCGATGATGGTGTTCTCCGCCGCCACCAGCGGCGAGGTCATGCGCGGCCGTACCACGATGGTGCCCCCCGACAGCCCTTTGCCGACATAGTCGTTGGCGTCCCCGAACACCTCCAGCTTGATGCCGGGGGCGAGGAAGGCGCCCAGCGACTGCCCGGCACTGCCCGCCAGTTTCACCGTGAGATGATCGGGTTGCAGCGCGTTCTTCATCCCGAACTTCTTGACCAGATGCGAGGACGCCCGCGTCCCGATGGTCCGGTCCGTGTTGCGCACCGCATAGGACAGCTGCATCTTCTCGCCATCCTCGAAAAAGCGGGCGGCGTCGCGGATGATCTGCGCATCCAGCGTGTCGGGCACCACCTGCCGCGGCTTGTCGCGGTCATAGCGGATGCGGCTGGCGCCATCGACGGTGATCAGCAGCGGGTTGAGGTCGAGATCGTCCAGATCCGCCGCGCCCCGGCTGACTTGCGTCAGCAGGTCGGCGCGCCCGATCACCTCGTCGAGCGAGCGCGCGCCGATGGCCGCGAGGGTCTCGCGCACCTCCTGGGCGTAGAAGGTGATGAGGTTCACCACCTTCTCGGCATTGCCGGTGAACTTGGCCCGCAGCTTCTCGTCCTGCGTGCAGACGCCCACGGGGCAGGTGTTGGACTGGCACTGGCGCACCATGATGCAGCCCATGGCGATCAGCGCCGCGGTGCCGATGCCGTATTCCTCGGCGCCCATCATGGCGGCCATCACGATGTCGCGGCCCGTCCGCAGGCCCCCGTCGGTGCGCAGGGTCACGCGGTCGCGCAGGTTGTTCATCGCAAGGACCTGGTGCGCCTCGGTAAGACCCATCTCCCACGGCAGCCCCGCGAACTTGATCGAGGTGCCGGGCGAGGCGCCGGTGCCGCCATTGTGGCCCGAGATCAGGATCACGTCGGCCTTGGCTTTGGCCACGCCCGCCGCGATGGTCCCCACCCCGGACTGCGCCACCAGCTTCACCGTGACCTTGGCGCGCGGGTTGATCTGCTTGAGGTCGTAGATCAGCTGCGCAAGGTCCTCGATCGAGTAGATGTCATGGTGCGGCGGCGGCGAGATCAGCGTCACACCGGGGGTGGAATGCCGAAGCCGCGCAATGAGTTGGGTGACCTTCATGCCGGGAAGCTGGCCGCCCTCGCCGGGCTTAGCGCCCTGCGCGACCTTGATCTCGAGTTCCTCGCAGGCGTTGAGGTACTCGGCGGTGACACCGAAGCGGCCCGAGGCCACCTGCTTGATCTTGGCCGACGGATTGTCGCCGTTGGGCAGCGGCCGATAATGCGCCGGATCCTCGCCGCCTTCCCCTGAGTCGGATTTCGCCCCGATGCGGTTCATGGCGATGTTCAGCGTCATGTGCGCCTCGGGCGACAGCGCGCCGAGGGACATGCCCGGGGTGACGAAGCGCTTGCGGATCGAGGTGATGGACTCCACCTCCTCGATGGGCACCGGCCGGCCCAGCGGCTTCATGTCCAGCAGGTCGCGGATGTGGATCGGCGGACGGGCGCGCAGGGCGGCCGAATACTGCTTCCACAGGTCATAGCTGGAGCGGTCGCAGGCCGACTGCATCAGATGCATGGTGGTGGCTTCCCAGGCATGCGTCTCGCCCGACCGGCGCAGCTTGAAGAAGCCCCCGATGGGCAGGACGTCCGTGCCGCCCCGGAACCCCTTGGCGTGGATCGATTCGGCCCGGTGCTGCAGACCGGCGAGGCCGATGCCGGAGATGCGGCTGGGCATGCCGGGGAAATACTCCGCCACCATGGCGCGGCTCAGGCCCACCGCCTCGAAGTTCAGGCCCCCGCGATAGGACGAGAGGACCGAAATGCCCATCTTGGACATGATCTTCAGCAGACCCTGGTCGATGGCCGCGCGGTAGCGGCGCAGGTTGTCCTCCAGCGTGCCGTCCAGGAGGCCCCGCCGCAGCCGGTCCGCGATGGTGTCCTGGGCCAGATACGGGTTCACCGTGGTCGCCCCGCAGCCGATCAGCACCGCGAAATAGTGCGGGTCGATGCACTCCGCCACACGCAGGTTGAGCGAGCAGAAGGTCCGCAACCCCTTCCGCGTCAGCCAGGAATGCACGGCGGAGGTCGCGAGGATCATCGGCATCGCCACCCGGCCCTCGCCCTGCGCCTGATCGGTCAGCACCAGATGCGCGGCCCCTGACCGCACGGCATCCTCCGCCTCGGCCCGGATGCGCGCCAGCCCCGCGGCCAGCCCGTCATCCTCGCCAGGGACAAAGGTGCAGTCGATCACCGCCACCTGGTCGCCGAACTGCTCGGCCATCACCCGGAACTCGGCATTGGCCACGAAGGGGCTTTCCAGCACCAGGATCTCGGTCTGGCTCGAGTCCTCGTCCAGCACGTTCTTGAGGTTGCCGAAGCGGGTCTTGAGGCTCATCACCCGGTGTTCGCGCAAGCTGTCGATGGGCGGGTTGGTGACCTGGCTGAAGTTCTGCCGGAAATAGTGGCTGAGGGGGCGATACATCTGCGACAGCACCGCCGGCGGCGTGTCATCGCCCATGGAGGCGATCATCTCCTTGCCGTCCTCGGCCATGGGCACGAGCACCTGCTCGATGTCCTCGAGCGTGTAGCCCGCCGCGATCTGGCGGCGGCGCAGCTCGGCGCCATCGTGCATGGCCTCTTCGGGCACATCATGCAGAAGCGCGTTGAGGTCGGTGATCTTCTCGACCCAGTCGCCGAAGGGCTGGGCGGCCGCCAGCATGTCCTTGAGTTCCGCGTCGTGGAACAGCCGGCCCGTGGCCATGTCCACCGCGATCATCTGCCCGGGGCCCAGCGCGCCCTTCTCCTTCACCCGCGCCTCGTCCACCGGCACCATCCCGGTCTCGGACCCGGCGATCAGCAGCCCGTCCGCCGTCACCGTGTACCGCATCGGCCGCAGCCCGTTGCGGTCGAGCCCCGCACAGACCCAGCGCCCGTCCGTCATCGCCAGCGCCGCGGGCCCGTCCCAGGGCTCCATCACCGCGTTGCAATAGGCGTACATGTCCTGCCAGGCCGCGGGCATCTCCACCGCCTGCTTGGACCAGGCCTCGGGCACCATCATGATCTTGGCCATGGGCGCGTTGCGGCCCGCGCGCACCAGCACCTCGAACACCGCATCCAGCGCCGCGGAATCCGACGAGCCCTGCGGCACGATCGGCTTGATGTCCTCGGCCATCTCCCCGAAGTAACTGGAGGCCATCCGGATCTCGTGGCTTTTCATCCAGTTGAGGTTGCCCTTCAGCGTGTTGATCTCGCCGTTATGGGCGAGCATGCGGAAGGGCTGCGCCAGCCACCATTGCGGAAAGGTGTTGGTGGAATAGCGCTGGTGATAGATCGCGAAGGCCGACACGAAGCGGTCGTCCTTGAGGTCGGGATAGAATTCGGCGACCTGTTCGGCCAGCATCATGCCCTTGTAGATGATCGACCGGCAGGACAGCGAACACAGGTAGAGCCCCTGGATGTTGGCCGCCGCCGCCGCCTTCTCGATCCGCCGCCGGATGACGTAGAGTTCGCGCTCGAAGCCTTCCTCGTCGTGGTCCTTGCCGTTGCGGATCAGGATCTGCTCGATCTCGGGCCGGGTAGCATTGGCCTTCTCGCCCAGAACGGTGGTGTCCACGGGCACATGGCGCCAGCCATAGATCCCGTGGCCCATGCGCAGCACCTCGGTCTCCACGATGGTCCGACAGGCCTCCTGCGCGTTGAAGTCGGTGCGCGGCAGGAACACCTGGCCCACGGCGATCAACGCCTCCGGGTCGGGCTCGTGGCCGGTGCGGCGGATCTGGTCGTAGAAGAAATTGGGAGGGATCTGGACATGGATGCCCGCCCCGTCGCCGGTCTTGCCGTCGGCGTCCACCGCGCCCCGGTGCCACACCGCCTTGAGCGCGTCGATCCCGTTGACCACCACATCGCGCGAAGGCTTGCCGTCCAGCGCCACCACCAGTCCCACCCCGCAGGAGGAATGTTCGTCCGCCGGGTCGTACATCCCCCGCGCGGCCAGATCGGCTCGGCGGGCGTCCTCAGCGGCGGCCCAGGCTGCGTCAAACTTGGTCATGGCTCTATCCTTCCATGGGCCGGCCGGCATGCGGCGGCCTCAAAGGGGGGAACCGGCGGCGCACCGCCGGGGGGATCATTCGGCGGCGATCTGCGCGGGCCGGTCGAGGGCTGCGAGGATCGCAGCCCCGGCCTCGCGGCCGTCGCGGATGGCCCAGACCACCAGCGAGGCGCCGCGCACGATGTCGCCCACCGCCCAGACGCCGGGCAGGTTGGTCTCGTGGGTGCGGAACTGCGCCTTGACGGTGCCCCAGCGGGTCACCTCCAGTTCGGGCACGCCCCAGAGCGCCGGCAGCTCCTCGGCCTCGAAGCCCAGCGCCTTGATGACCATGTCCGCAGGCTCCGTGTAATCCGCGCCCTCGATCACCTCGGGCGAGCGGCGCCCGGTCGCGTCGGGCTGACCCAGCCGCATCTTCTGCACGATCACCCCGTCGACCGGGTCGCCGGTGAAGCCCCGCGGCGCCGTCAGCCAGACGAACTCCACGCCCTCCTCCTCGGCATTGGCGACCTCGCGCTGCGAGCCCGGCATGTTCTCCCGGTCCCGGCGGTAGAGGCACTTGACCGATTTGGCCCCCTGCCGCACGGCGGTGCGCACGCAGTCCATGGCGGTGTCGCCGCCGCCGATGACCACCACGCGCTTGCCCTCGGCGCTGAGTTCCCCTGAGTCGAACTCCGGCACCGCGTCGCCGAAACTCTTGCGGTTGGAGGCGGTGAGGAAGTCGATGGCGCGCACCACGCCGTCGGCGCCGACACCCGGGGCCTCCAGCGCGCGGGACTTGTAGACGCCGGTGGCGATCAGCACCGCGTCATGCTTGGCCCGGAGATCCTCGAACGAGATGTCGGTGCCCACATCGCAGTTCAGGACCAGCTTCACGCCACCGTCCTCGAGCTGCTCGATCCGCCGCATCACCACCGGCTTCTCCAGCTTGAAGCCGGGGATGCCATAGGTCATCAGCCCGCCCGCGCGGTCATACCGGTCATAGACGGTCACCTGCACGCCCGCGCGGCGCAGCACGTCGGCCGCCGCCAGCCCGCCGGGGCCCGCGCCGATGATCCCCACGCTCTCGGGGCGTTCGGCCGCGGGCTTGATGGGCTGGACCCAGCCCTCCTCCCAGGCGGTGTCGGTGATGTATTTCTCCACCGCGCCGATGGTGACGGTGCCGTGGCCGGCCTTCTCGATGACGCAGTTGCCCTCGCACAGGCGGTCCTGGGGGCAGATACGGCCGCAGATCTCCGGAAAGGTGTTGGTGGCCTGGCTGACCTCATAGGCCTCCTGCAGCCGCCCCTCGGCGGTCAGCATCAGCCAGTCGGGGATGTTGTTGTGCAGCGGGCAATGGGTCTGGCAGTAGGGCA
>SKMM01000245.1 GCA_007121055.1 Paracoccaceae bacterium
CCCGAGGCGCCGCGCGGGCTCTATCTCTGGGGCGGGGTGGGTCGCGGCAAGTCCATGATGATGGACCTCTTCCACGGCGCGGTGGGGATCGAGGCCAAGCGCCGGACCCACTTCCACGCCTTCATGCAAGAGGTGCACGCAGGCCTCCATGCCGCCCGGGCCCGCGGCGTCCCGGACGCGCTGGCGCCCGTGGCAAAGACCCTGACCGACTCGCTGCGCCTGCTGTGCCTCGACGAGATGCAGATCACCGATATCACCGACGCCATGCTCGTGGGCCGGCTGTTCGAGGCGCTGTTTGCGGGCGGGGTGGCGGTGGTCACCACCTCCAACCGTCCGCCGCAGGACCTCTACAAGGACGGGCTGAACCGGCAGCTGTTCCTGCCTTTCATCGAGCTGATCCGCACCCGCCTCGACGTGGTGGAGCTGGAGGCCGCCGAGGACTACCGCCAGCACCGGCTGGCCGGCGCGCAGGTCTGGTTTCAGCCGCCGGGCACCAGCGCCCATGCCGCGCTGGACCGGCTCTGGGCCGAGCTGACCGGCGGCGTGCGCCCCGAGCCCTTCGAGCTGCGGGTGCAGGGCCGCCGGCTGATGCTGCCGGCCTTCGCCGATGGGGTGGCGCGGGCCTCGTTCTGGGAATTGTGCGGTCAGCCGCTCGGCCCGGCCGATTACCTCGCGATCGCCGGCGCGATCCGGGTCCTGATGCTCGAGGACATCCCGCGGCTCGGCGTGTCGAACTACAACGAAGCCAAGCGCTTCGTAACGCTGGTGGACGCGCTTTACGAGGCGCGGGTGCGCCTGATCGCCAGCGCGGCCGATGCCCCAGAGCGGCTGTACATCGAAGGCGCCGGCAGCTTCGAGTTCGAGCGCACGGCGAGTCGGCTCCGCGAGATGCAAGCGGCCAGCTGGGCAGCGAGCGCGCCTTCGGGGGCGGCCTGACCCGACTTGTGTCGTCGGAAGCCGGCGCTGCGGCCAAGCCTGGCCGCGGAAGACACTGTCACGGGCGCTTGGGGAGGGGAACCGTGTTTGGGGACAGCCGACCGGCCTCGCGCCGCCGGATCTGCGGCGCCTCCCGCCATGATCGCGCCGTGAGGTGACCGAGCCGGGCGCCTTTCCCGCGGCTTCTTAGGTCGAGGGCTGCGCCCGGCGGGTTGGCGCCGCGCCCCCGGACCGGGCGAGAGAGCGCATACAGGATCGCAGCCCGATCGGACGGGATGTCCACAAGCCGACGGATCTCGCAGACTGTGGTGCGCGTCGGCAAGGTCAGAACGGGCGCAGGCCCGGGCCCATCGCGCCCTGCAGCAACTGCAACGCAGCTGCGCCACGGGTGAAGCCGCCGAAGCTGGTGTTCTGCAGGTCTGCGCGCAGCAGGAACTGGCGGGCCAGATCCTCTAGCTTGCCGGGGTCGGCGAACTGGCTGACGCTGCCGTCTCCGAAATCGCGGCGTGTGCGCTCCTGCAGGATGGTCAGCTGACGGTCGAGGTCGATGGCGCCAAAGCCCGTGGGCAGGTTGAAGGCCGTTTCAAACACCTTTCGCAAAGGGGGCTGGCCCATCACGGCAAACCACTTGGCCCGCTCGCTGCGGTCGCTGGCGGCGATGTCGGCCAGATCGCGGCGCAGGTTGAGGGCAAGGCGAAGGTTCTCGTCCTGGTTTCCGACGGCAACCTCGAACTGCCGGGACTGGAAGGCGGGCAGGATGCGGTCGGCAAAATCGCTGAGCTTGGTGTTGGGCGTATCGAAATCACCGAAGCCGAAAGCCTTCGCCATCTCGAGATAGCGTTTGTCGCTGAGACGGTTGCCGAGGGATTTCGGGTCGATCGAGCCCTCTTCCAGGATCTTGCGGATGAAGAACCGGTTGGGCAGGTCGGCGTCGAGACCGAAGGCGCCGAGTGCGACCTTCAGGAGCCGTCGGTCGTTGACGAGTTGCTCGGCGGTCTCGATCTCGCCGATGCGGTCGCGGAAATACTCGGTGTCGCGCTGCACGACCGGGCTGCGGGCGAAATTCGCCTGCTGGGTCTCCAGCGTGCGATTGAGGAATTGCCAGCCGGCGAAGCCGCCGATGGGCAGGGCTGGCTGGAAGGTCATGGATGCGCCTCCGGGGGTGGGGGGGACGTCGTGCCGCGCGGAGCGGCGGGCGCGCTGCCCATCAGGCGCTCCTCGCGCGCAAGCAGGGCGCGCAGGGCCTTGAGGGCCTGGTAATGGGCGTTCTCCAGCACCGCGCCGGTGGCGAGTGTCAGTTGCGCGCGGCTGTCGCGGTCGGTCAGCACCTGGCTGAGCTGCTCGATGCCGCGCAGGACCTGGCGCTTTGCCTCGTCCGGGGTGACGTCGCCCGACAGCACCAGCTGCAGGATGTAGCACACCCGGCGGACAGGGGTGTTGACCTGGTCGGGGTGGATGGCGTCGCGCAGGCGCAGGATGTTGGCGTTGGGCGTGACGATGGCGAGGCGCGTGCGGCGGTCGCCGTTCTCGATCACCGCGCCGTTGATCAGCACGCGCTCGCGGGGCCCGAGCTTGAGGACGAGGCCGCTCATGCGTTGCCCCTGTCGCCGCGCAGGCCGCGCATGACGGAGGTGTTGATCTCGACCAGGATGTCGGGGCTTGCGTCCTCGCCGGACAGCAACTTGCGGCTGTGCTGGTCGGTGAATTCGAACAGATAGAAGATCTGCGCGCGCAGGGGGGCGGGCAGGCCGTTGTCCTTGTCGGCCACATCCAGGCCCAGCACGGTCCAGAGCTTCAGGTTCTCGCCCAGCGCATGGGCAAATCCGGGGAAATCCTCGGTGCGGCGGGCTGCGGCGGCCTTGAGGCGGCGCGTCACGCGGGCCAGCACTTCGTATTCGATGCCGCGGGGGGTGCGGGCTGCGGTCTGGGCGCGGCCATAGGCGTCGCCGGCGGTCGCAAGCGAATTCATGGGGCTGTCCTTCGGCTGGGGGGATCAGGGGCCGGGAGGCGGGGCGCGCGCCGCATGGGCGCGCGCCCCCGTTCAGACAGCGTCAGCGGAACAGCGCGAGGATGTTCTGCGGCTGCTGGTTGGCGATGGAGAGCGCCTGAATGCCGAGCTGCTGCTGCACCTGCAGGGCCTGCAGACGGGCCGAGGCCTCTTCCATGTCGGCATCGACCAGCGCGCCGATCCCGCTCCGCATCGAGTCCATCAGGTTGCTCACGAACTCGCTCTGGATGTCGATCCGCTTCTGAACGGAGCCGAAGGTGGCCGAGACATCGATCGCGGACTGAATCATCGTCTCGATGTCACGCAGCGCGTCGCTGCGCTGTTCAGCGGTGCCGCTGACCGTCAGAGATTCGAGGGCGAAGAGGTCGCCCTGTCCACGCACGGCCATCGCGTCATAAGAGTTAGCCGTGATAGGGACTGCGGCGGCCCCCGCCGCATTCGTGGCTTGCAGCACGCCCCCGGCTACGCCGAAGGTCACGTCGGCAAGCCCGGTCACACCGTCACTTTGAGCAGTAAGCTGTTGTGCCAGGCGTCCCTTGATCGCGGCGGCGTCATCGCCGGCTTCAATACGGGTCTCGGCCGTCAGCGTGGCGCCACCGGCCTCGAATGAAATGCTTACAACATCGCCCGCAAGCAGCCCCGACTCAGATGCGTTATCACTGGTCCTGTTGATGGCGGTGGTACCGCCACCATTAAAGTTCAGTGCAGCTGTCAATGCCGTCGGTACTGGGTCCGTGGTTCCCGCTGCAATCTCAGTCGGATCGGAACCCAGCGCAAACCCAAAGCCAGTGACAGGATCTCCTTCTGCCCGTGTCAGATTGGCCGTGGTTACCGCGATGCTGCTGGCCGCAACAGCACCGCCCGCCGACCGGTCGAGCGACGACAGGATGTTGACCGGATCGCCGCTGGACCCGTTGACCAGGTTCAGGCCGTTGAACTGGGCGGCGCCGACGACCGAGGCGATCTGGTCGCGCAACTGCTCGATATCGGTCTGGATCTTGGCGCGGTCGACGTTGTCTTCCTGCGCGAGAACGACCTTCTCCTTGATCTCGGTCAGCAGGTTGGTGACGGTTTCGGCCGCGTTGCGCGCCACGTTCACGGTGCTCGACCCCAGCGCGAGGCTCTCCTTGATCGCGCCGAAGCCGCTGACGTCGGACTCCATGACCTTGGAGATCGCCCAGGTGGCCGCGTTGTCCTTGGCCGAGCCGACCTTGAGGCCGGTGGAGATTTGGCTCTGCGTGGTGGCCATGTTCTTGTTGATGCTGCGCATGGTCTGCAGGGCGACCATCGCGCCGTTGTTGGTCAGAATCGACGACATTGCGTGTGTCCTTCAGTGGGGCCGGGGCTTTGCCCGGCATGTAGGTCTGCCCCGCTGGGGGCCGGTGAAGGGCGTTCTGGCCAATGCGGCGGGCCCTGCGGCTGCCGCGCCACCCGAGGCCGGGTGCGGGGTCCGTTTTGCCGGGGCATCTCTAACGCGGGGTTAAACGGGAGGCGGGCAATGCCGCCAATTCGAGCCAAAACCGCGACGGCCATGGGGGCGGTCGTTAAGGCCCGCTTCACGGCCTTCGCGCAGGCTGCCCCCCGGGTGGACTGAAGGGATGGTGCCATGGAACGGCAGAACAATGCCGCGCCGGTCATCATCAAGCGCAAGAAGGGTGGCGGGGACGACGGGCATCACGGCGGGGCGTGGAAGATCGCCTTTGCCGATTTTGCCACCGCCATGATGGCCTTCTTCCTTGTGATGTGGCTGGTCAATGCGACGGACGAGACGACGCGGCGGGGCCTTGCGGCCTATTTCAGCCCGTCGATCCAGCTGAACAAGACCACCGGCGGCGGCGACGGCCCCTTTGGCGGCCACAACGTCAACTCCCGGGAGCCGATGGCCGAGAGCGGGCGCTTCGACGCCCGGCTGCATGCCGAGGGGGAGTTTCCGTCCCACAGCAACGACCGCGCGGCGGCGGCCTCCGCGGCGGAGCCGGAGGACGGCACCTCCGACACGCTGGAGGAGGTGCAGCGGCGGCTGCGCGGGCTGGGCGGCGAAAGCGTGGTGGCCTCGGAGGCGCTGCGCCACATCGTGACGCGGGTGACCGACGAGGGGCTGGTCGTGGAGGTGTTCGACCTGCCCGGCCAGCCCCTGTTCGAAGAGGAGACCGACGCCCCGACCGAGATCCTGGGCGTGATCGCGGGGCTGCTGACCGACGTGTTCGGGCGGGTGGAGAACGGCGTCGCGGTGGCCGGGCATCTGCGCACGCTGCCCATCGTGCGCGCCCAGAACCCCGCCTGGGAGCTCTCGACCGGCCGGGCACAGCGTATGCGGCTGCTGCTGCAGGAGGCCGGTGTGCAGCCGGTGCGGTTCGTGCGCGTGACGGGCCATGCCGACCGGACGCCGGCCGCGCGCAACCCCGCGGCGGTACGCAACAACCGGCTGGAGATCGTGCTCCTGCGGAACGGAACCACCCCGGTCCGGCCGGTGGCGAGCCCCTGAGCCCTCCGCATGGGCGGGGCGGCCGGCGCATGTCCGCCCCGGCGCCTGGGACGAAGCCCGCGCGCCGGGGCACGGAGCATGACTTCGCCAGTCAGCAGCCGGCATGGACCGCCCGATCTGGCCGGCCAGGGCAGATTCCCCAGAGCCGCCGTCGGGCCAGACTGTGGCCGGCTGGCCGGCATCGGCCGGACTTCGTCACCTCCCCGCGCAGTTGCGGCACCGCCTAGACGGCCCTCATCGACTTCCCCGCCCCCCCCCAGCGCGCCCCGTGTCAGCCCCGGCAGAGGGCCGGCGCGGGCGCGCCCGACCCGCTGTCGGGGGCGAACCGCCGTGCCCATCGGACGGGCGCGGGGCAGCCCGGCGGGGCACCGG
>SKMM01000142.1 GCA_007121055.1 Paracoccaceae bacterium
ACCTTCCCAAGTCAGGCGAAGCGCATGATGCGACGTTTCTTTCCCGTCCTCGACTGGGGCCGGAGCTATGACCGTGGGGCACTGGGCGACGACCTGATCGCCGCCGTCGTCGTGACCATCATGCTGGTGCCGCAGGGGATGGCCTATGCGATGCTGGCGGGGCTGCCGCCGCAGGCGGGGCTCTATGGCGCGATGCTGCCGCTGGTGATCTATGCGCTGTTCGGGACCTCGCGCACGCTGGCGGTGGGACCGGTGGCGGTGGTCGCGCTGATGACGGCCGCCGCGGCGGGCCAAGTGGCGGCGGCGGGCTCCGAGGCGTTCCATCTCGCGGCCCTGGCGCTGGCGGCGCTGTCGGGGGGGATGCTGCTGGTGATGGGCCTGTTGCGGCTGGGATTTCTCGCAAATTTCCTCTCGCACCCGGTCATTTCGGGCTTCATCACCGCCGCCGGCATCCTGATCGCGGCGAGCCAGCTGCGCCACCTCACCGGCGCGCCGATCGAGGGCAAGACGCTGCCCGACCTTGTCCCCTCGCTGCTGGCGCAGCTGGGCGGGATCAACCTCGCCACGCTCCTCCTCAGCGCGCTGGTGCTGGGCTTCCTGTTCTGGTCGCGCCGGGGCCTGGGCCCCGCGCTGGAGCGTGTGGGGCTGCCCGCCCGCGCGGCCAACCTCGGCGCCAAGGGCGCGCTCCTCCTGGCCGTGGCCGTCTCGACCCTCCTCGTCTGGGGCCTCGGCCTCGACCGGCTGGGGGTGGCCGTGGTGGGCGACATCCCCCGCGGCGTGCCGCCCCTGTCCTGGCCCGCGCTCGACCTCGACCTTCTGGCGCTCCTCATCATCCCCGCCGCCATGATCGCCATCGTGGGCTATGTCGAGTCGATCTCCATCGCCCAGACCCTTGCCGCCCGCCGGCGCCAGAGCATCGACCCCGACCGGGAGCTCGTCGCGCTGGGCGCGGCCAACCTCGGCGCCGCGGTCAGCAGCGCCATGCCCGTCACTGGGGGCCTCTCGCGCTCCATCGTCAACTTCGACGCGGGCGCGCGCACGCCCGCCGCGGGCGCCTTCACCGCGGGCGGCATCGCTCTGGCGCTCATGTTCCTCACGCCGCTGATGTATTTCCTGCCCCGCGCGACACTGGCGGCGATCATCATCGTGGCCGTCGCCTCCCTGCTCGATGTCCGCGCGCTCCCCCGCACCTGGGCCTATTCCCGCGCCGACGGCGCGGCCATGGCCGCCACCATCGCCGTCACGCTGCTGGTGGGGGTGGAGCAAGGCCTGCTCGCCGGCGTCGTCCTCTCCCTCGCGCTCCACCTGTGGCGCACCTCGCGCCCCCATGTCGCCGTCGTGGGCCAGGTCGCGGGCACCGAGCATTTCCGCAACATCCGCCGCCACGCCGTCGCCTGCGCGCCCGACGTGCTGTCCATCCGCATCGACGAGAGCCTCTACTTCCCCAACGCGCGCTTCCTCGAGGACACCGTCAACGACCACATCGCCGCCAACCCCGCCCTGCGCCATGTCGTGCTGATGTTCACCGCCGTGAACGAGGTCGACGCCTCCGCGCTCGAAAGCCTCGAGGCGATCAACACCCGCCTGCGCGACGCGGGCGTCCGGCTGCACCTGTCCGAGGTCAAGGGCCCGGTGATGGACCGCCTCGCGCGCTCGCACCTGCTCGCCGACCTCTCGGGCGAGGTCTTCCTGACGCAGTTCGACGCGATGATGAAACTCGCCCCCGACCTCACCGCCCGCACCCTGGGCGAGGCGCGGCGGGAGACGGATCTGGCGCGGCTCGCCCGGGCCTGAAGATGGGCCTGAGCTGGGCCTAGCCCTCCAGCCGGGTCAGGTCCGCCACCGCAAGGCAGGTCGCGCGGATGCGGTGCAGCAGGTTCAACCGGTTGCGCCGCAGAACCTCGTTTTCCGCGTTGATCTGCACCGCCTCGAAGAAGGCGTCGATCGGGGCCCGCAGCCCGGCCATGGCGCGCATCGCCGCGGTGAAGTCCTCGGCCTCCATGGCGGGCCGGATCGCCGCATCCGCCGCGTCGAGCGCCGCGAACAGCGCCCGTTCCTCCGGCCCCTCCGCCAGCCGCGGGTCCGGCCCGAACGAGTACTCCACCCCGTCCCGCTCCTCCGCCTGGCGCAGGATGTTGTTGGCCCGCCGGAACCCCTGCACGAGGTTTTCCCCGTCCTCCGTCGCCAGCATCCCCTGCAAAGCCTCGGCCCGCGCCACCAGCAGCGTCAGGTCGTCGGCATTGGGCATGGCGAGGCAGGCGTCGATGACGTCATGCCGGACGCCCTGCTCGCGGAGATGGACCTTGAGGCGGTCGTGGAGGAAGGCGAGGAGACTGTCATGCCTTGGGTCGGCATGCTCGGGGACGAGTTCGCCGGTCTTGTGATCCTCGGGGATCAAACCGTCTGCGACGTGGCGCAGGTCGGAAAACGCAATCCGTGACCGAGCCATTAGGACCAGCCGGATCACACCGAGGGCGGCGCGGCGCAGCGCATAGGGGTCCTTGGAACCCGTCGGCTTCTCGTTGATGGCCCAGAAACCCGTGAGCGTGTCGATCTTGTCAGCCAGCGCCACCGCAACAGACACCGGCGCGGTCGGGACCGTGTCGGAGGGGCCGAGGGGTTGGTAGTGTTCGGGGCAGGCTGCGGCGACCTCCGCGGGGAGACCCTGGGCCTCGGCGTAGTAGCGGCCCATGAGGCCCTGGAGTTCGGGGAACTCGCCGACCATTTCGGAGCGGAGGTCGGCCTTGCAGATGCGGGCGGCCTGTTCAGCGAGGGCGGGATCGGCGCCGACGAGGGGGGCGATTTCGCGCGCCAGCGCCGCGATGCGGGCGACGCGGTCGGCCTGGGAGCCGAGCTTGTTGTGGAAGGTGACGTTGGCGAGGCCCTCGGCCATGCCTTCGAGGCCCACCTGGGAAACCGTGCGCAAGTCGTTCTCCCAGAAGAATTTCGCGTCCGACAGGCGCGCGGTGAGGACCTTGGAGTTGCCCGCAAGGATGGTGGCGCCGTGGTCGGCGGTCTCGCGGTTGGCGACGGTGACGAATTTCTCGATCCGCCCCGTGGCCGGGTTGCGGACGGAGAAGAACTTCTGGTGCTCGCGCATCGAGGTCTGCAGAACCTCGGGCGGCAGGTCGAGGAACTCGGGCGCGATGGCGCCCATCAGCACCACCGGCCATTCCACCAGCCCCGCGACCTCGGCCAGCAGCCCGCGGTCCTCCACCACCTCCAGCCCCTGGGCAAAGGCCGCGTTGTGCGCCTCCACCCAGATGTGGTCGGCGCGTTCCTCCGGGTCCAGAATCACGTAGGCGCGCTTCAGCTTCGCCGCGTAATCGTCGAAGGAGGCCACAGAAAACGCCCCCGGCGCCATGAAACGGTGGCCCTGCGTGCGGTCCGAGGCGCGGATCCCGTCGATCTCCAGATCCACCACCTGCGCCCCGGCCTCGTCCGTCAGAAGGCACAGGATCGACTGCAACGGCCGCACCCAGCGCAGGCTCCCCGCCCCCCAGCGCATGGATTTGGGCCAGGTAAAGCCGCGCACGGTGGCCTCCAGCACCTCGGCCACGATGGCGGCAGCGGGCCGGCCCGGCGTCTCGGCCACGGCGAACCACACCCGGCCCTTGGGCGTCTCGCGCAGCTCCAGCGCGTCGCGCGCCACGCCCGCGGAGCGCGCGAAACCCTCCACGGCGGCGTCGGGCGCCCCCTCGCGCGGGCCCTTGCGCTCCTCGCGCTTCGTGGCGGAGGCGGGCGTCAGCCCCTGCACCGTCAGCGCCAGCCTGCGCGGCGTGGCGAAGGCCCGCGCCCCGGCATAGGTCAGCCCCGCATCCACGAGGCCCTGCGTGACCAGCCGCTTCAGGTCTTCGGCGGCACGGGCCTGCATCCGGGCGGGGATTTCCTCGGACAGGAGTTCGATCAGCAGATCGGGCATCAGCGGGCCTCGGGCTGTGGGGGCGGCGGGCAACCCTGCGGCAACGGATCGCCGTCGTAATGGGCCCGCCCGCAGGCGTTGAACTGGGTCCAGGCATAGCCGCGCCCGTCGGGAAACAGCGCCACCACCCGGTCGATGCCGAAGCGCACATGGCCCTCGGCCAGAACCGCCTGCGCCTCGCCCGCGCGGAGTGCTGCCCCGATGGCGGCGGCGTCGAAACAGGAAAACCACCGCGGCGCGTTCAGCGGCACCGCGTCGGCATGGGGTGTCAGCGCCGGCGGCGTCTCCTCCAGCCGGAAACAGGCGCGGTGGCGGATGGGCGAGCTGTCGCTGTCGATGCCTTGGTAGCCGCTGACGCGGAACGCCACCGGCGCCAGCGCGCCCACCGGCGTCAGCATCACCGTGTCGCGCTCGGGCAGGCGGTCGTAGAAGGCATGCACCTGCAGCCACCACATCGCCGCCCCGGCGATCAGACCGGAGGCCAGCAGCACCAGCACGAGGACGCGCCCGGCCGTCACGCCCCGCCCGCCTCCGTCGTCAGGAACGCGTCGGCGCATTGCTTCGCCAGCCCGCGGACCCGGCCGATATAGGCCTGCCGTTCGGTGACCGAGATCACCCCGCGGGCGTCGAGCAGGTTGAAGACGTGGCTGGCCTTGATGCACTGGTCATAGGCGGGATGCGCCATCGGGATGACCCGCCCTGCCCCGTCCGTGGCGTCCGTGGCTAGGATACGGGCGCATTCCGCCTCGGCGTCCTTGAAGTGCTGGAACAGCATGTCGGTGTCCGCCAGATCGAAGTTCCACCGCGAATACTCCCGCTCGGTCTGCCGGAAGACGTCGCCATAGGTCAGGGGTTGCGGCGCCGAAGGGTCGTTGAAGGGCATGTCCATGACGTGGTCCACGCCCAGGACATACATCGCGAGGCGTTCGAGACCGTAGGTCAGCTCCCCTGAGACGGGACGGCAATCATGGCCGCCAACCTGTTGGAAATACGTGAACTGCGACACCTCCATCCCGTCGCACCAGACCTCCCAGCCCAGGCCCCAGGCGCCCAGCGTGGGACTTTCCCAGTCGTCCTCGACGAAGCGGATGTCGTGGACCGACGGGTCGATGCCAATGGCGGCGAGCGAGCCGAGGTAGAGCTCCTGCAGGTCGGGGGGCGAGGGTTTGATCAGCACCTGGAACTGGTAGTAATGCTGCAGCCGGTTGGGGTTGTCGCCGTAGCGCCCGTCGGTGGGCCGGCGCGAGGGCTGGACATAGGCCACCGCCCAGGGCCGCGGGCCCAGCGCCCGCAGGGTCGTGGCCGGGTGAAAGGTGCCCGCCCCGACCTCCATGTCATAGGGCTGCAGGATCGCACAGCCGCGCCCGGCCCAGTAGGTCTGGAGCCGAAGGATCACCTCCTGGAAGCTGCGCGGGGCGGGGTCGCTCATGGGGGGCCTCGGGGATGGGGACGCGGCGCCTGTCTAGGCAAGGGGCCCCGGGGCGTCAACGCCGCGGGTCCAAGGGGGCACTGAGGACTTCACAGCCGCGCCCGGACCGCTAAGCTGACCCCGAGGCAACGGGGCAGGAGAATGGGCGCATGCGGGCCTGGCTGATCGCGCTGGCGGGAATCTGGGCACTGGCACTGCCTCTTGCGGCCGAACCCCGCGCCTATCTGCAGGTGGAGGCGCAGCCCAGCCGCGCCCAGGCCGAGGCCGCCGCCGCGCGCTATGCCGCGGCCTTCGACGCGGTGGTGGGCTATGCGCTGGGCACGGGCTGGTACGCCATCGCCCTCGGCCCCTTCCCCGACCGCGCCGCGGCCGCCGTGGTGGG
>SKMM01000257.1 GCA_007121055.1 Paracoccaceae bacterium
CACCCATGCGCGCCCCGGCCGCGGCGCGCTGCGGGCGGGGCGGTCAGTCCTTGGGGGGGCGGGCGCCGAAGATGGCGGAGCCGACGCGGATGTCGGTGGCGCCCTCGGCCACGGCGGTCTCGAAATCGTCGCTCATGCCCATGGACAGCCGCTGCAGCCCGTTGCGCGCGGCGATGGCGGCGAGCAGGCGGAAATGCGGGGTGGGATCCTCGTCGAAGGGCGGGATGCACATCAGGCCAAGCACGGGCAGGTCCATGGCGCGGGCGTCGGAGATGAAGCCGTCAGCATGGTCGGGCAGGACGCCGGATTTCTGCGACTCGGCGCCGGTGTTGATCTGGATGAAGAGGCCGGGGCAGGCGCCGCGCTCCTGCGCCAGGCGGGCGAGCGTGTCGGCGAGGCGCGGGCGGTCGAGCGACTGGATCACGTCGAAGAGCTCAACCGCGGCGCGGGCCTTGTTGGTCTGCAGCGGGCCGATGAGGTGCAGCTCCAACCCCGCATAGCGGTCGCGCCAGGCGGGCCATTTGCCCTGCGCCTCCTGCACGCGGTTCTCGCCGAAGCGGCGGTGGCCGGCCTCCAGAACGGCCTCCACTCGCGCGTGGGGCTGCTCCTTGGAGACGGCGATCAGATGCACGGAGCCGGGGGCGCGGCCGGCGGCGGCTTCGGCCCGCGCGAGGCGGGCGGTGATGTCCTGCAACGACATGGCGTCAGTCCCGCGGGCCGCGCCGGGGAAAGCGGCCGTCGTCGAGCTCTAGGGTCAGAAGAAAGCGCAGGCCGGTGTCGGTCTCGCGCTCGATGTCGATCTGCAGGCGCCCGCCCGTCGCGACCTCGGTGCGGCGCTCGCCCTCCCGCGACTCGTGATCGGGCACCAGTCCCATGCGGGCGTCCCCGCTGAAGCGGATTTCGGCGCCGGCAGGGACGGCCAGCGCGAGGGCGCAGGCGGCGAGCAGCGGGGCGGATCGAAGCATGGGCATCCTCCTGGTTCGTCCGGGACATACCGCGCGGCGGCGCCCTGCCTCAAGCCTTGCAGGGGGGTTAAACGGAAAGGAGCGGGCCAATGGCCCGCTCCCCCCTGTCTGGCAGCTTGCGATCCGGGGATCAGAAGCTGAAGAACACGCCGAAGTCGCCCCGCACCACGCTGTCCGAGGTGTACACGACGCCGGTTTCGATCGAGGCGCCGCCGCCGAGGGCGTAGGCGAGACCCACGCCACCCGAGGTGCCGTTGAAGTCCTCGAAGCCCGCACGGTTGCCGCTCTCGTGGGCCAGGAAGCCGTAGAGGGTGGCTTCGGGGGTCACGTCGAACGAGCCGTTCAGCACGCCCTTCTTGACGCCGCGACGGTCGGCAGCCTGCACGTTCACGCGGAACTGGTCGAAGTTGGCGCCGAAGGTCGCGATCACCAGCTGGTTGGCGATCTTGGACGCGTCGGTGCGCGGGCTGGTCACTTCCTGGAAGCCGATCGCAGCGGTGTACTCGCCGAAGGTGTAGGCGAGGGTACCGGCGACACGCTCCTGACGCGGAACGGGGCCAGTGACGGTGATCTGGCCGTCCGGGCTCAGCGACGCGCTGGCGGGAGCCGGGTTGCGGTCGGTGTAGGACAGCTGCGCGCGGAAGCCGGCCATCGAGTAGATCACCTCGACGCCGTTGTTGGCGGCGGGGCCAGCGGCGGCCGAGCTGAACGCATCCCACACGAAGGCGCTGCCGGACATGTTGCCGGCCATGTTGTGGAAGCCGAGGCCGGCGAGGCCGATGCCGGCCGAGCGCGAGCCGAAGTAGTGGCCGGGCATGTCTTCGATGGCGCCGCCGATGTTGCCGACGCGGACATCGAGACCACCGCCGCGGATGCCGAAGCGCGGCGCGGCCCACTGGACCGAACGACCGACCTGCTGACGGCCGTCATTGGTCGCGGTCTGCGCACGCTGGAACACGTACAGGGTCGCGCCGAAGTCGGTTTCGGCCGAGGCGTTGATGTTCAGGCGGAAACGGCTGTTGGTGGCGGTGTCGCCGTTGTTGAAGCCGCCGGTGGAGTTTTCGGTGTATTCGAAACCGAAGCGGGCGTAACCGCTGAGGTCAATCCCTTGGGCGGCCACGGGGCCGGCGACCATGGCGGTCGCGGCGGTGGCGATCAGGAGCTTTTTCATGTCTGCCTCGTATCCTGGAAGGTCCGGCCCAACCCGAAGAACCGGACTGGGTGTGACCTTCCTTTCGCGCCCGGCGACCCCGTTTGCAAGTTGAAGCGGCCGGCCCAACAACGAGCGCCCGGGGGTGGTGCGGCTTTGCCACAGTCGCCGTGGCGGGCCTCCGGAATCGCCGTGGTGGCAGCCTGCAGCCCCTCGCTGAGGCAGCTTTGAGGTGGCCGGAACAGGGGGCTGTGCGGTGCGGCTTGTCCGGGACCGGGCGCTCCGTTACGAATCGCGAAACAGGCCAAGGCTTCGGGAGAGTACGCGATGGCGGTGCGCAGGCAGGCACAGAGATGGTCCGGCTGGATGGTGGCCGGGGCCCTTGCGGCGACGCTTGCGGGCTGCGGCGGCGGTGGGTGGTTCGGCGGGGGCGAGCGCACCGCCGCGTCGGCCGACCCGGCGGCCACGGACGGGCGGGATCGCGAGGCGGCGCGGTCGCAGTCCGGGTCCGTGTGGGATCTGTTCCGCAACGTCGATCCGCCCGGGACCACGGTGGAGGTGAACCGGTTCCTGTGGACGGCTTCGCTGGAGGTGCTGGACTTCCTGCCGGTGGAGACGGTGGACCCGTTCTCCGGCGTGATCGTGACGGGGTTCGGCCGGCCGCCCGGGGGGGGGACGGAGTATCGGGCGGCGGTGCTGGTGACCGACCCCGCGCTGGATGCCCGGTCGATCAACGTCGCGCTCATGACGCGGGGCGGGCCGGCGAGCCAGGCCACGATCCGCGCAGTGGAGGATGCGATCATGACCCGGGCGCGCCAGTTGCGGGTGCGCGACGGGCGGCTCTGACGGCCGCCGATCGGGCGGGCGGGGTCCGGCGGGAAAGAGGCTCGGCTGGACCTTCGCCGAGGCGCGGGTATAAGCGCGCACCTGTTCACCATGCACGAGGCAGCCATGGCCCGCTACGACCCCGCCGAGATCGAACCGCGCTGGCAGGCGGCCTGGGAGGAGGCGGGCTGTTTCGTGGCGCGCAGCGGGGAACGGCCGAAGTATTACGTGCTGGAGATGTTCCCCTATCCCTCGGGGCGCATCCACATGGGGCATGTGCGCAACTATACCATGGGCGACGTGGTGGCGCGGCACAAGCTGGCGCAGGGGTTCGCGGTGCTGCACCCGATGGGGTGGGACGCGTTCGGGATGCCGGCCGAGAATGCCGCGATGGAGCAGGGCGGGCATCCCGCCGACTGGACCTATGGCAACATCGCGGACATGCGCGCGCAGATGAAGCCGCTGGGGCTGTCCATCGACTGGTCGCGCGAGTTCGCCACCTGTGACCCGGAGTACTACGGCCAGCAGCAGGCGATGTTCCTCGATTTCCTCGAGGCGGGGCTGGCGTACCGCAAGGCCGCGGTGGTGAACTGGGACCCGGTGGACATGACCGTGCTCGCCAACGAGCAGGTGATCGACGGCAAGGGCTGGCGCTCGGGCGCCGAGGTGGAGCGGCGGGAGCTGACGCAGTGGTTCTTTCGCATCTCGGACATGGCCGAGGAGCTGCTGGAGGCGCTGGACGGGCTGGAGGCCTGGCCCGAGAAGGTCCGGCTGATGCAGAAGAACTGGATCGGCCGGAGCCGCGGGTTGCAGTTCGCGTTCTCGACCGTGGGCGCGCCAGAGGGGTTCGACCGGCTGGAGGTCTATACCACGCGGCCGGATACGCTGCTGGGGGCGAGCTTCGCGGCGATTAGCCCGGACCATCCGCTGGCCAGGCGGCTGGAGCGGGACGATCCGGAGGTCGCCGCCTTCGTGGCCGAGTGCCGGCGCACGGCGACCTCGGAGGAGGCGCTGGAGACCGCCGAGAAGGTGGGGATGGACACCGGCATCCGGGTCCGCCACCCCTTCGACGAGAGCGTCGAGCTGCCGGTCTGGATCGCGAACTTCATCCTGATGGATTACGGCACCGGGGCGATCTTCGGCTGTCCTGCCCACGACCAGCGCGACCTCGATTTCGCGCGCAAGTACGGGCTGGGGGTGATCGACGTGTTCGAATCGCTGTCGGTGCCCGAGCCGGTGGGGGACACCGCCTTCGTGCCGCCCAAGACCGAGCCGGTGCGGTATGTCCGCGGCTTTGCCGGGGCGGAGGTGCAGACCGGGGCCGACGCGGTGGAGGCCGCCATCGAATTCTGCGAAGCGCGCGGGGTGGGGCAGGGGGTTACCCGCTACCGGCTGCGGGACTGGGGGGTGTCGCGGCAGCGCTACTGGGGCTGTCCGATCCCGGTGGTGCATTGCCCCGACTGCGGCGTGGTGCCGGAGAAGAAGGAAAACCTGCCCATCGTGCTGCCGAAGGACGTGTCCTTCGACCAGCCGGGCAATCCGCTGGACCGGCATCCGACCTGGAAGCACTGCGCCTGTGCGCGCTGCGGCGGGGCGGCGCTGCGCGAGACCGACACAATGGACACTTTCGTGGACAGCTCGTGGTATTTCGCGCGCTTCACGGCGCCGCGGGCGGAGACGCCAACCGACACCGCCGCGGCCGGGTACTGGATGAATGTGGACCAGTATATCGGCGGGGTGGAGCATGCGATTCTGCACCTGCTCTATTCGCGGTTCTTTGCCCGGGCGATGATCGCCACGGGCCATCTGCCGGAGATGTGCCGCGAGCCGTTCTCGGCGTTGTTCACGCAGGGCATGGTCACGCATGAGATCTATCTCACCCGGGACGATCGCGGCCGGCCGGTCTATCACCTGCCCGAGCAGGTCGAGGGTGGTCGGCTGATCGCAACGGGGGCGGAGGTGGAAACCATCCCCTCGGCCAAGATGTCGAAGTCCAAGAAGAACGTGGTGGATCCGGTCAACATCGTGCGCGCCTATGGCGCCGACACCGCGCGCTGGTTCATCCTGTCCGACAGCCCGCCTGAGCGGGATGTGGAGTGGACCGCCGCGGGGGCCGAGGCGGCGTTCCGGCATCTGGGGCGGGTGTGGCGGCTGGCGGCGGAACTGGAGACGCTGCCCGAGGGGGCGGAGGATGCCGATCTGCGCCGGGCGGTGCACCGGGCGATCCGCGACGTGTCCGAGGGGATCGAGGGGTTTGCCTTCAACAAGTCGGTGGCGGCGCTCTATACCCTGACCAATGCGGTGCGGGAGAGCACGGCGGGCCGCGCGGCGCGGGCCGAGGCGTTGCGGGTGATGGCGCAGCTGATGGCGCCCATGGTGCCGCATCTGGCCGAGGAGGTCTGGCGGCTGGCGGGGGGCGATGGCCTCGTGGTGGACGCGGGCTGGCCCGAGGCGGACCCGGCGGCCCTGGTGGAGGCCACCGTGACGCTGCCGATCCAGATTAACGGCAAGCGCCGGTCCGAGATCGAGGTGGCCCGCGACGCCGACCGCGCCGCCATCGAGGCCGCTGCCATGGCCGACGAACAGGTGGTGAAGGCGCTGGGCGGGGCTGCGCCGAAAAAGCTGATCGTGGTGCCCGGGCGCATCGTCAATGTGGTGGTCTGACCGCCGCCGCCTGCTGCTGGGCCTGGGGGCGCTGCCGCTGGCGGGCTGCGGCTTCACGCCGGCCTTTGCGCCCGGTGCGCCGGCCACCGCGCTGCGGGGGCGTGTTCGGGCCGAC
>SKMM01000005.1 GCA_007121055.1 Paracoccaceae bacterium
CGCGCGCGGTGCATGATTTCTCGGACCGCCGCACGCTGCCCTTCATCGTGGCCTCGGGCGGCGATCTGGCGGGCATGGACGGTCCCTCGGCGTTGCTGGCCCGCGCCCGCGGCGGCACGCTGGTGTTCGACGAACTGGGCGATTTCGACGATGATGCCCAGGCCCGGGTGGTGCGCATGCTCGACAGCCTGACCGACACCGCGCCCCGGATCATGGCCACCAGCCAGACCGACCTGTCCGCCCGCATGGCCGAAGGCCGCTTCCGCCAGGACCTGTTCTATCGCATCGGCGGCATAACTCTCGCGGTGCCCTCCCTGCGCGAGCGCGTCGACGACATCCCGCTGCTGGCCGAGCATTTCCTCGCCCGGGCCGAGCGCGAGGGCCATCCCCTGCGCAAGCTCGCCCCCGAGGCGCTGACGCTGGTGCGGGCCTACAGCTGGCCGGGCAACGTCCGGCAGCTGGAAAACACCATCCGGCGGCTGGTGGTGACCTCGGCCGAGCCCGAGATCACCCGCGCCGAGGTGGAGATGGTGCTTGGCAACCAGCCCGTCACCGAGCCTTCGCGCAGCGCCGGCGCCGGCGAGAAGCTGTCGGCCTCGGTTGCGCGCCACCTGCGGCGGTATTTCGACCTGCATGGTGCACAATTGCCGCCCCCGGGCTTGTACCAGCGGATTCTGCGGGAGGTCGAGCAACCCCTGATTGAAATTGCGCTCGACGCGAGCGCGGGCAATCAGGCCAAATGTGCCGATCTTCTGGGGATCAACCGCAATACCTTGCGAAAGAAGATCACCGATCTGGATATCCGCGTGACACGACGGCGCAAGTTGATGTAAACGGGCAACAGGAAGCGTGGCCCATCGGCAAGTCGCCGGCAACGAGGCCCGCACGACCGGCGGCGGGCGCGTGGCAGCCCTGACCGGCGGGGTTGAGGGGGTCGGTGCGGGTGCAACGGGCGGTGGACGGGACAGCGACGGTCGGGGGGGCGGCCTGGCTTGCCCGGCCGCGGCGGCGTCAGGTCCAGACCGTCGCCACCATCGGGTTGGTGGCGCTTGGTCCTGTTCTGGTTCTGGCGACCTGGGCGGCGCTGGGGCCGCTGAACCAGGGCGTGACCTCGCCGGCGCTGCGGCTCGTGCTTCTGGCAGATTTCATCTACATCCTTCTGGTCGCGGGGCTGGTGCTGGCGCGGGTGCTGCGGCTCGCAGCGGCGCGGCGGGCGAAATCGGCCGGATCGCAGTTGCACATGCGGCTGTCGGGGGTATTCGCGCTGATGGCGCTGGTTCCGGCGGTGTCGGTGGCGCTGTTTGCGGGGCTGACGATCAATGTCGGCCTCGAGGGCTGGTTTTCCGACCGTGTGCGCCAGGTCATGGCCAATTCGCTGGCCGCGGCCGAGGCCTATGAGGCCGAGCAGGTGCGCGGCCTGGCCGAGGATGCCGAGGCGCTTGCCGGGTACATAGGCCTCGCCCGTCAGGCGGTGTTTCTGATAGATGACGGCGAGCTGCGCCAGATCCTCTCGATCGGGCAGGTGCAGGTGCAGCGCGGCTTGCGCGAGGCTTTCATCATCGACGGCGGTGGCGAGATCCGCGCCCGTGGCGAACGCTCCTTCCTGTTCGACTTTGAACACCCCGGCGGGGATGCCCTCGCCCGCGCCGCCGAGGGCGAGACCGTCATCATCCAGGATTGGGAACTCAACGAGTTCCGCGCGCTGCTGCGCCTGCCGGGCTTTGCCGACCGTTTCCTATATGTCTCGCGCGACGTGGATGGGGAGATCCTGCAGCTTCTGGACGAAACGCAGGAGACGATCCGCCTCTACAACCAGCTGGAGCGTGAACGCGGCCGCATCCTGTTCGAGTTCGGGCTTCTGTATCTGGGCTTCGCGCTGATCCTGATCCTGGCCGCGGTCTGGCTGGGCCTGTGGTTCGCCGAACGCCTGTCGCGTCCCGTGGGCCGGCTGGCGGGAGCGGCCGAGCGGGTCGGCCGGGGCGATCTTGAGGTGCAGGTGCCCCCCGAGAAGGGCGAGGACGAGATCGCCACGCTGGGCCGGGTGTTCAACCAGATGACCCGGCAGCTGAAGGCCCAGCGCGAGGCGCTTCTGGAGAACACCCGCCAGATCGAGGCGCGGCGGCGGCTGTTCGACAGCGTTCTGAGTTCGGTGTCACCGGGGGTGATCGGCCTCGACGCGAACGGTCAGGTGGAGTTCGTCAACCCCTCCGCCCGCCGCCTTCTGGAGCTTGACGCCGAGGCGGTGCTGGGCCGGCCGCTGCAGGACATCGTACCGGAATTCGCAGGCCTGTTCGCTCAGCTCCGCGATGGCGGCGCGCTGTCGGCGCAGGAGGAGCTTCGCATCAGCCGCGGCGGCCGGTTGGAGACGCTGCTTGTCCGCATGGCCACCCGCGCGGGCGAGGCCACGCTGCGCGAGGGCTATGTGGTGGCCTTCGACGACGTGACCGACCTCGTATCTGCCCAGCGTCTGGCAGCTTGGGGCGATGTCGCCCGCCGCATCGCCCACGAGATCAAGAACCCGCTCACGCCCATCCAGCTCTCGGCCGAACGCATCCGGCGCAAGTTCACCCCCCTCGTGGGCGATCAGGCCGAGACCTTGGCCAGCCACACCGACGTGATCGTGCGCCAGACCGGCGACCTGCGCCGGATCGTGGACGAGTTCTCGCGTTTCGCCCGCATGCCGGAGCCAGACCGCCGCTCCACCGACCTGGTGGCCATCGCCCGCGACGCGGTGACGCTGCAACAGGCCGGCCAGCCCGGCGTGACGATCACCGCCGACCTGCCCGACACACCCATGGTGCTGGAACTCGACGCCACGATGATCGGGCAGGCGCTGACCAACCTCATCAAGAACGCGGGCGAGGCCATCGAAACCCTGCAGGAAGCAGGCGCCCCCGAGGGGCACCAGCCGCAGATCCGCGTGACGCTGGAACCTTTGGAGGATGCCGTGCGCATCACCATCGAGGACAATGGCATCGGCCTGCCCGAGGACCGCGCGCGGCTGTTCGAACCCTACGTCACCACGCGCGCGCAGGGCACCGGCCTCGGCCTGCCCATCGTCAAGAAGATCATCGAGGAGCATGGCGGCACCCTGCGGCTGCAGGACGCCGACCCCTTCACCCCCGGCGCGCATCGCGGCGCGCGGGTCACCATCCGGCTGCCGCTGCTGACCGCCGCGCAGCCCAGCCGCAAGACCGGACGCACAGGCAAGGAGACAGGCGCATGGGCGACATCCTGATCGTTGACGACGAGCGCGACATCCGCGAACTCATCGGCGACATCCTGCGCGACGAAGGTTTTGAGACTCGCCTCGCGGCCAATTCCGACGCCTGCATGGCCGAGATCAACGCAAGCCCCCCGGGGCTGATGATCCTGGATATCTGGCTCAAGGACAGCCACATGGACGGGATCGACATTCTCAAGACGGTGAAGCGATCGAATCCCGACATCCCCGTCGTGATCATCTCGGGCCATGGAAACATCGAGATCGCGGTGGCGGCGATCAAGCAGGGCGCCTATGACTTCATCGAGAAACCCTTCAATATCGACCAGTTGATGGTGGTGATCAGCCGCGCCATGGAGGCCTCGCGGCTGCGGCGCGAAAACTCCGACCTGCGCCGGCGCGACGTCATCGCGGCAGAGATGATCGGCCAGTCGCCCGCCTTCCGTACGCTGAAATCCGCGCTGGACAAGGTCACGCGCTCCAACGGCCGGGTGATGCTGACCGGCCCCGCCGGCGCCGGCAAGGAGGTCGCGGCCCGTTACATCCACGCCAATTCCGCGCGCGCCTCGGGGCCCTTCGTCACCGTGGCCGCTGCCGCCATCGAACCCGACCGGATGGAGGAGGTCCTGTTCGGCCGCGAAACCGCCGGCCGCGGGGTGGAGCAGGGTTTGCTGGAACAGGCCCATGGCGGGGTGATCTATTTCGACGAGGTCGCCGACATGCCCCCCGGCACCCAGTCCAAGATCCTGCGCGTGCTGGTCGAGCAGCACTTCACCCGCGCCGGCGGCACCGACAAGGTGCGGGTCGATCTGCGCGTCATCTCCTCCACCACACGCGACCTCAAGGCCGAGATCTCCGCCGGGCGCTTCCGGCAGGAACTCTACGATCGGCTCAACGTCGTGCCCGTCCATGTGCCGGGGCTCGAGGAGCGGCGCGAGGACATCCCGCTGCTCGCGCGCCACTTCGCGCGGATGTTCAACGCCACGCAGGGCTTGGCGCTGCGGGAACTGTCGGAGGAGGCCGAGGCGCTGTTGCAGACCATGGCCTGGCCGGGCAATGTCCGCCAACTGCGCAACGTGATCGAACGCGCGCTGATCCTGGGCGACGGGTCGGGCCCCATCAGCGTCTCGGAACTGCAATCGGACGCGCCAGCCGAGGCCGCGCCGGGGCGGCTCGTGCTGGGCGGCAGCCTCGCGACGCTGCCGCTGCGCGAGGCGCGCGAACTGTTCGAGCGGGAGTACCTGCTGACGCAGATCAACCGGTTCGGCGGCAACATCAGCCGCACGGCGAGCTTCGTGGGCATGGAACGCTCGGCGCTGCACCGCAAGCTGAAGTCGCTGGGCGTGTTGTCCGGTCACGCCAATGGCGCGGCCGAACGGGCCGAGGGCGCCGAGGCCGGCTGACCGCCCCCACCGGTCGCATCCGGGGGGGCGGTGGGCGCCTCAGATCGGCGTGGCGCCCGTGGGCGGCGGGGGCGGGGGCTCGATGTCGGCGCCCGCGCGGGTGATCCCGGCCCCGAACAGCACCCCGGCCAGTGCCCCGCCCCCCAGCGGCGCCACGATGAACACCCACAGATCCGCGATCGCCTGCCCGCCCACGAACAGCGCAGGCCCGATGGAGCGCGCGGGGTTCACCGACACGCCGGTGACGTTGATGCCCACCATGTGGATCGCCGCCAGCGTCAGCCCGATGGCCAGCCCCGCCATGGCCGCCGGCGCACCGCTGTGCGTGGCCCCGAGGATCACGGTGACGAAGATGAAGGTTGCCACGAACTCGAAGGTCAGCGCCGAGAGCAGCGCGTACTCCCCCAGATAGCCGGGCCCGAATCCGTTCTGCCCCAGCCCCGTCTCCGCCACGCTGAAACCCGGCCCCCCCGAGGCCACCAGCAGCAGCACCAGCGCCCCGATGATCGCGCCTGCGATCTGCGCCGCGGCATAGGCGCTGCACTCCACCGGGGTCATCCGCCCAGCCACCAGCATCCCGAACGACACGGCCGGGTTCAGATGCGCCCCCGAAATCGCCCCCAACCCATAGGCCGCCGCCACGATGGCAAGGCCGAAGGCGAGGGAGATGCCCAGCATCCCGATATGCTCGCCCATCAGCACGGCCGCGCCGCAGCCGAAGAACACCAGTATGAACGTGCCCAGCGCTTCAGCCAGAAGCTTTTGTGGTATTTTTACACTCTCTTTTTAAGACCGCCAACCCGATGAAATCTACCCCGAGGGCAAAATGGACGTGATGTAATAGAGTCACAGACCGCTGTTTCGGTCAAGGGCCGGGTGCGGCCCGCGGGCGCTCTCGCGCGGCGATTGACCCGGGGGGGCGGCTCTGCGATGCAAGGCGCAGCGGGGCAGGGGATCACCACGCATGCGCATCATCGTCTGCGGCGCAGGCCAGGTCGGCTGGCAGATCGCGCGGTATCTGGCCGGCGCCGGCAATGATGTGACGGTGGTGGACAACAAC